>CADBOC010000313.1 GCA_902796175.1 Oscillospiraceae bacterium
ACGACCGCCTCGCGGCGCCCCTGATCTACGAGCCCTTCACAAACGGGCAGCTCGGCGCGCTGATGCCGAAGGGCAGCGAAGCGCTGCTCGCCTACGTAAACGGCTTTCTCGCGCGCGAAAAGGAAAGCGGACGCATCGACGAACTCGCCGACGCTTATATTTACCGGTATATAAACAATGACGCGGCGCTCTCGCCCGCGGCATAAGGAGGATACTTTGATGCGATATCGGATACTCGGAAAAACAGGTCTCTCCGTCAGCGAGATCGGCTTCGGCGGGGAATGGCTCTCCCGCCACGACGAAGCGCATTCCGTAGAGCTGCTGCGCTACGCCCACGAAAAGGGCGTGAACATCGTGGACTGCTGGATGCCGGACCCCAAGTCCCGCGATATCATCGGCAAAGCGATGGCGGACTGCAGAACGGAATGGTATGTGCAGGGCCACATCGGCTCCACCTGGCAGAACGGCCAGTACGTCAGAACACGCGACATGGAATTCGTACGCCCCGCGTTCGGGGATCTTCTGAAACGGCTCGGCACAGATTACCTCGACCTCGGCATGATCCACTACGTCGATTCCATGGAGGACTGGAACGCCGTCATGAACGGCCCCTTCATCGAATACGTGCGCGGCCTGCGTGAAAAGGGCGTCATCCGCCACATCGGCCTTTCTACCCACAATCCCCTGATCGGGAAGCTGGCGGCCGAAACCGGCTTTATCGAGATGATCCTGTTCAGCGTCAACCCGGCGTTCGACATGCGCCCCGCGACGGAGGACCTCGATCAGATGTTCGGCGGCTACGACGACGCGGCATATTCCGGCATCGACCCCGACCGCGCGGCGCTCTACCGGCTGTGCGAGGAGAAAAACGTCGGCATTACGGTGATGAAGGGCTTTTTCGGCGGCAGGCTGTTCGACGCGGCGCAATCGCCCTTCGGCGTCGCGTTCACGCCCGACCAGCTCATCCACTACGCGCTGACGCGCCCGGGCGTTTCCTCCATCCTCTGCGGCTTCGACGCCAAAGAGCAGGCGGACGCGGCCCTGCACTATGAGGTCGCGACGGCCGAAGAAAAGGACTACGCGTCCGTTCTGGCCTCCGCGCCCCTGCACTCGTACCGCGGGCAGTGCACCTACTGCGGGCACTGTCTGCCCTGTCCCATGGAGATCGATATCGCCATGGTCAATAAATTCTACGATTTAGCCGCGGCGCAGAAGGAGATCCCCGAGAGCGTTCACGCGCATTACAGGGCGCTGGGCCGCACCGCCGGGAGCTGCGTCGGCTGCGGCGGCTGCGAAGCGCGCTGCCCCTTCGGCGTGCCGGTGACGGACAGAATGAAAAAGACGGTGGAGCTGTTCGGATCATGAAGACAGACAAAGGCATCGCGCCGGCGGGGGCGATCCTGAAGACCGTAAGCCCCCTCCCCTACGAAAAGGCGCAGCGGCTGCTGGGGCCGCTTTCAGACAGACTGCCGGGGCTGCTGCCGCTTAAAAGCTTGAACTGTGAAAAGGTCTTCATCCCGCGCGCCGACGGCACGCCGATGCGCGTATGCGTGATGCGGGGCAAAAAAACCGGGGGAAAGACCGTAGGCGTGCTGTGGCTGCACGGCGGCGGCTACGCCCTCGGCGCGCCGGAGCTCGCGTTCATGACGCTGCCGCGCTTTCTGGTAAGGCGCTTTAACTGCGTCGTCGTCGCCCCGGCCTATACACTCTCAAGCAAAAAGCCTTATCCCGCGGCGCTGGAGGACGCCTTCTCCGCCCTGTTGTGGCTGAAGGAGAACCGGGCGGCGCTCGGGATCGACTGCGAAAAGCTGGTCGTCGGCGGAGAAAGCGCCGGCGGCGGGCTCACCGCGGCGCTGAGCCTTTACGCGAGGGACCGGGGCGAGGATGTCATCGGCCTTATGATCCCGCTTTACCCGATGCTCGACGACCGCCCTACGGCAACCTCGGCCTGCAACACCGCCCCCGTATGGAACACGCGGGCAAACAAAGCCGCATGGCGCATTTACCTTGGGGCAGCCGCGGGGGGCAAAGACGTTCCCTGTTACGCCGCCCCCGCGAGAGCCGAAGATCTCAGGGGCCTTCCGCCCGCGATCTCGTTCGTGGGAACGCTGGAGCCCTTTTACGCCGAGACCCTCGCCTTTTTCGACCGGCTGCGGCAGGCCGGGATCGAGACCTCGCTCGGGGTCTATGAAGGCGCCTACCACGCCTTCGATATGGCCGCCCCGTACGCGGGGATCAGCAGGAGAGCCGTTCGCGTTCTTCTGGAGCAGTACGGCGCGTTCACGGAAAAATATACCGTCTGAAGCACACGGCGGGGATCTCCGGCAGGAGATCCCCGCTTTTTCAGCAGAAAGGAAACAGGCGGCAGCCGCTTTCGCTCAGTCCGTTCGCCGGAAACGGTCCTGCACATGGGCGAGGAACCGCCCGGCGATCGGGGTAAAGGTCTGGTATCGGTTCCAGATCAGAAACAGCTCCGTCTCCAGTCTCGGCGAGAGCGGACGAAAGACAAGGCCGCTCTCCGGCGAGGTATCGACAAGCCCCTCGAAGGTGAGCTGGTACCCGAGCCCTTCTCTTACAAAAACGGAGGCGTTGTACGCCAGACGGAAGGTCCCCTCCAGACGCAGGGCGCTCTGCTTTTCGCCGCACCAGCGGGCGACGTCGTTGCGCCAGCCCTGTTCCGACGTAAACAGCGGCAGCCCCGCGAGGTCCTCCGCCGTGACGGTCTTTTTTTTCGCCAGCGGCGCGCCGGCGGGCATGACCGCGCCCCATACGTCCGGCTCCGGGAAGGGCAGATACCCGTATTTGCGCCTGTCCGGCGTATCGCAGAGCACCGCGAAATCCAGCAGCCCCTTGTCGAGCTTTTCCGTCACCTGCTCCGTGTCGCCGCTGGTGATGTGATAGGTGAGCCCCGGGCAGACCGCCTTGAGCGCGCGGATCTCCCTTGCCAGATACCGTATCTGCAAGGATTCCGCCAGCCCCAGATACAGCTCTCCCCCGGTCACGTCGTCCAGCGTCAGAAACTCCCGTTCGATCTTATCCGCCATGGTCACAAGGTCCTCGGCGCGGTCGCGCAGCAGCGCGCCCTCCGGGGTGAGGGAAATGCTGAAGCTGTGCCGCTCAAAGAGCTTTTTTCCCAGCTCCTCCTCCAGCGACCTCAGCGCCTTTGAAAGGGTGGGCTGCGTCACGTGCAGCAGCCCGGCGGCCTTCGTCATGTTCTCTTCCCGCGCCGCGGCGAGAAAGTAGCGCAGCGTGCGGATCTCCATACCGACCCCTCCTGATATTCCTTTGCTGCATATCACGATATGCATTATAACCATTTGCGGCGCAAAACGCAAGCGGATATAATAAAATTGAACAATAAGAAAAAGGCAGGTATCGTATCATGCAGAAAGAAACGCTGACGCTGACGCGGGAATGGGACAAGACCTTTCCGAAAAGCGATAAGGTCGACCACAGCAAGGTCACCTTCGTAAACCGTTACGGCATCACGCTGGCGGCGGATCTCTACGCGCCGCGGAACGCTTCCGGCAGGCTGCCGGCCATCGCGGTCTGCGGTCCCTTCGGCGCGGTGAAGGAGCAGTGCGCGGGGCTCTACGCGCAGACGATGGCCGAACGCGGCTTTCTGACGCTGGCGTTCGATCCCTCCTTCACGGGGGAAAGCGGCGGCGCAGTCCGCTGTATGGCCTCCCCCGATATCAACACCGAGGACTTTATGGCGGCGGTAGACTTTCTCTCCCTCTCGGAGCAGTCGGATCCCGACCGCATCGGCGTCATCGGGATCTGCGGCTGGGGCGGTCTGGCGCTGAACGCGGCGGCCCTCGACACCCGCGTAAAGGCGACGGCGGCCATGACCATGTACGACATGGCCCGCGTGAACGCGAAGGGGTATTTTGATTCCGAAGACAGCGAGGAAGCGCGTTACCGGAAACGCGCCGCCATGTGCCGGCAGCGGCTGACGGACCTGCGGAGCGGCGCTTACGCCCCCGGCGGCGGCGTGGTCGATCCCCTGCCCGCCGACGCGCCGAATTTTGTAAAGGATTATTACGATTATTACAAGACCCCACGCGGCTACCACCCCCGTTCGCTCAATTCCAACGACGGATGGAACGTGATCGGCTGCGAATCCTTTCTCAACCAGCCCATTCTGGCGTATTCCGGCGAGATCCGCGGCGCGGTGCTCATCGTACACGGCGACGCGGCGCACTCCTGCTATTTCAGCAGGGACGCTTACGCCGACATGGTGCGGAACAGCAGATACGCGGAAAACAAGGAGCTGCTGATCATTCCCGGCGCCTCCCACACCGATCTCTACGACGGCGGCGGCAGGGGCGCGATCCCGTTCGACCGTCTTGAGGACTTCTTCGCCCGGTATCTCGCCTGACGGATCATGAGACAGCTCAAAACGCTGCTCGCGTTCTGTCTGCTCGGTTTGATCTGCGCGGTCGGCGCGTTCGGTCTTTCCGCCTGCGCGTCGGCGGCTCCCCCTGCTTTCAATGGGATAACGGGCGACGCGGACGCGGACGGCCGCGTAACGGCGGCGGACGCGCGGCTGGTGCTGCGCGCCGGCGTAGGGCTGGCTGCGCCGGACCTTGCCCGTATGGACGCCGACGCGGACGGATCGGTGAGCGCCGCCGACGCCCGGCTCGTGCTGCGCTTCGCCGTGGGGCTTGAGACCGTTCTGCCCGTACAGAGCCCGGTCGGGCAGTCTGAGCCGCAGACAGGCGGGAAGACCGAAAAAACAGAGAAGGAGAAACAGACCATGCGTATGACGGTCGGCGGAACGGAGGTCGGCGTTCTTTGGGAAGACAACGCCTCCGCCGCCGCTCTGGCTCGGCTCGCGGCGGAAAAGCCCCTTACGGTACAGCTCTCTCCCTACGGCGGCTTTGAGCAGGTCGGTCCGCTCGGAACGGCCCTCCCGCGGGAGGACGCGCTCACGCAGACCGCGCCCGGGGATATCGTCCTTTATAACGGGGATCAGATCGTACTGTTCTGCGGCAGCAACACATGGCGCTACACGCGCCTCGGCAGAATACAGGGGCTCGACCGGGCGGCGCTCACAGAGCTGCTCGGGAGCGGCCCCGTCTCGCTCACGCTTGAAGCCGCGCCGCGCGCCGAACGTCCCTTTGATCTGACCCGGCGCACCGTGACGCTGAACAGCGGCTACGAAATGCCGATCGTGGGGCTCGGCACCTACGCCCTCGATCACGATACCTGCGTAAATTCCGTGACGGAGCTGCTGAAAAACGGAGGCCGGCTGATCGACACGGCATATATGTACGGAAATGAAGACGCCGTCGGCGAGGGCGTGCGCAGGGCGATGGCTGAATACGGCGTCCCGCGCGGGGAGATATTCGTGATCACAAAGATCTACCCGAGCCAGTACGGCGATCCGGAAGCCGCCATTGAGGCGGCGCTGCAAAAGCTCGACATCGGCTACATCGATATGATGCTCCTGCACCACCCCGGAGAAAACGACGTAAATGCTTACAAAGCCATGGAAAGGTACGCGGCGGCGGGCAAGATCCGTTCGCTCGGGCTTTCGAACTGGTACGTGAAAGAGCTGACGGAGTTCCTGCCGCAGGTCAGCGTTACGCCCGCTCTGGTACAAAACGAGATCCATCCCTATTATCAGGAGCGGGACGTTGTGCCGTTCATCCGTGAAAAAGGGATCGTTGTGCAGTGCTGGTATCCGCTTGGCGGCAGAGGTCACACAGCCGAGCTGCTCGGCGACGCCGCGATCACAGCCATCGCGAAAGCGCACGGCGTATCCGCCGCGCAGGTCATTCTGCGCTGGGACCTGCAGCGGAACATCGCCGTGATACCGGGTTCGGGCAACCCCGGGCATATCAAAGAAAACCTCGATCTCTTCGGCTTTTCGCTGACAGACGCCGAAATGGAGGCGATCGCCGCGCTGGACCGCGGCGAAAAGCACGACTGGTACTGAGAGACCCGCGTCATAATACCGGCCCCCCTGCAGGCATACGGGGATCTCCGAACGTTCGACCGTTCAGAGATCCTCATTTTTTTATCGGCGCACAATTTTTGAAAAAAACAACCCCTGCGGGGGCTTGCGCACACGCCGCGACCTGTGATAAACTGGTTTCAAACCGTTGAAAGGAGTTTATCATTATGGCATGTTTTCTGGTTCCCGGCGCGGAGGCCGTTATCGTGACCGCCGCCGCGTTCCTGCTGAAGAAGTATGAGCAGAACAAAGCTCAGGTAAAGCTCGGCGCCGACAGCGCCGCGGCCGAAACCGAGGCGAAGCCCGGCTTCGCCCGCAAGCTGTTCTGGCTGGCCGAGCTGCTGTGGGGCGGCGTGCTGCTGCTCGCCTTTGAGCATCTGTGGCACGGCGAGGTCGTTCCGTTCTTCCCGTTCCTGACAGCGGCCACCGAAGGCGCCGCGGCCGTATCCGAGATGCTCGGCGAGATGGCCTCGGTCGGCGTTCTGATGGCTGTGCTCGTCACCGCGGTATGGGGCGCGATGGTCGCCGTTAGCGCCGCGATCGAAAAACGCCCGGCGGCCGAAGCCGCCGAGGTCGAAGCATGACGCTGCTGATCACCGTTTTCGCGGCGGCGATCACCACCGCCGTCTGGTATAAGAAGAACGATGAGAAGCTGTTGCTCGGCCCCCTTTGCTTTATGTTCTGGGGCGCTTCCATCATGTGGTTCGTAGACGCGATCTTTGAATACGCGGAGCTGAAGGCCGACTATTTTACGCCCGCCGTCGGGGATATGATCAACGACGCGTTCCTCGGTCTTTCCGTCGTCGCCCTCGCGCTCACCGTATGGGTCGTGATCCTGCTCATCAAGGACCCGCGCGGCACGGTACGCGCAAGGCTGAAAAAGCAGTAAGAGAAAAAAACAAAAAGCAAATGGCCCCGGACGTTCGGTCGTTCGGGGACTTTTTATTCTGACGCGGCGGCCCGTTCACTTGATAAACTGATCGATCGCGCGGTCAAGCTCCTCCAGCGTGCGGCGGTCGCCGTGCTCGATCGCGTCCACCAGACAGTGCCCGATGTGATCCTTCAGGATCAGCTTGCCCGTGCTGTTGACGGCGGCCTTGACGGCGGAAAGCTGGATCAGCACCTCGCTGCAGTCCTCGCCCGCCTCCACCATCTGCCGCACCTTCTCAAGATGTCCGATGCAGCGGGCAAGCCTGTCAAGCACCGCCTTTGTGTGCTGATGGGGATGGGCGTGCGCGTATCCCTCCCCGCCGGGGGCATGGGTGTGTGGATGGTCGTGGGGATGCGCGCCCGGAGAAACTTCCGACGGGGAGAGAGCCTGACGCAGCGCCCGCACGGCAGTCTCCCCCGCCGCCGTCAATAACAGGCGTTTGCTTCTGCCGTCCG
>CADBOC010000314.1 GCA_902796175.1 Oscillospiraceae bacterium
AACGACGAACGAAAAGCAGAACGGCGAGGTGATGGGCTTCGCCGGGGGCGTCATGACCGCGGCGGCTGTGCTGGAGCTGATCGCGCCGGCGGTGACGGAACGCTCCGCGCCGGGGTTTTTCGCGGCGCTCGCGGCGCTTTTCGCCGGGGCGGTCTTCGTGTGGGGCATGGAAAAAAGCGCCCCGCTGTGCCGAAGGCTCTTCGGCGGGGCGCTTCTGAAGGGCGTGCCCGCGTCCTCGCGGGGGCAGGTGCGAAAGGCGCTGCTATTCGTGCTCGCGATCGCGGTGCACAATTTTCCGGAGGGGCTTGCCGCCGGCTTCGCTTCGGGCCTCGGGGACCGCTCAAAGGCCTTCGCCGTGGCGCTGGGCATCGCGATCCAGAACCTGCCGGAGGGGGCGGTGCTCATCGGCCCGCTGCGTTCGGCCGGCATCCCGGAGCGCCGTACCCTTGCCGTCGCCGTATCCACGGGGCTTGTGGAGGTGGCGGGGACGCTGATCGGCTGGGGCTTCGCCGCGGTCCCGGCGGGCTGGCTGCCGTTTCTGCTGGCCTTCGCCGGGGGAACGATGCTCTGGATCACAGCCGTAGAAGTACTGCCGGAGGCCCGCGCGGCGGCGGGGGAGCGGGCGGCGGGCGTTACGTTTCTGCTCGGCTTCTGCGTGATGCTGATCACGGACCGGTTTTTATAACAGATCCTCTCTCTCCGCCGACCGGCACAGCGCCAGCAGGGCGGAGACGACCGTGGAGCCGGTGCGCTCGCCGAGGCTGATCAGCTCATGGTAGTGGTTGTTGAACTCGCCGAGGATATAGTCGTTGTCCGGTACGATGTATCCGACGGCGTCGTTCGCGAGACCGAAGACGCACAGATCTTCCCCGAGCGCTTCGCGCAGGGCGGGGAACGGAAAGTCTTTTTTCAGATACGCGCCGTCCGCCTTGAGAGAAGCGCCGCCGAGCCACAGATCCTGGCAGAATTCGCCGGGCGCGAGAGCGGCGCGGAAAACGCCGCCGAGCGTCAGATAGCCGATCTCTGTGTAAATGGCGTAGCCGCCCCCGGCGGTCTTCAGTACGTCGTACGAGGCGAGGTTCAGCTTGCCCACCAGTATGATCAGCGGGTTTGTTACGGGGACCTTCACGCGGGCCAGACGCAGGTTGACGCAGGCCGGCAGCTCTGTCTCCCGTACCGGCGTCCAGTTCTCATACCACAGCGTATAGGGAACGCCGTTCGCCTCCGATTCCGCGCGGTCCGCTTCGACGCCGGCGGGGTCCGAGAGCAGCGCGTCGGCTTCGATCTCTTCTTTTGTTTTTGTAAGCGAGAGGGCGATCCGGGCCATCTCTCTGCCGTAGCGCAGGCTCTGCTCCCAGCGATGCTCGAACGAGACGCCGTCGTTGGTGGCGCCGCGGTCCATATAGATGGCGCAGATCGCGCCGTTGATGAACAGAAAGTTGCAGCCGGCCTCTTCGATCAGCTCGCCCATGTAATAAATGAAGTCGCCGCTGACCGCCCTGCCGCTGCCCTGACCGTCCGTCGTCGGCAGGCCGGCGACGTCCGGATGGGCGGGAAAGCTCACGATCATTGTGGGGCGGCGGGCAGGGTCATCCGGCGTGAATACAAAGCGGATGAGATCCGTATTCAGCGCGGTGGCGCTTTTGCGGTTGCGGTTGCTGAAGTAATCGCGGCCCACGTCCTTTTTTGCGAGGGTGAGGGCGCCCGGCGTCATATCCCGCACGGCCCGCAGCATTCCGGCGGAAACGTCGTCCGTCAGCTTTTTCATGTATTCGGGGTCGGGGCCGTCGAGGTAGGTCCCTTTCCCGGTCCGGTTTTTTCTTAAATTATGGATCGCCGTTTTCGCGGTGGCCGTCCACAGCCCCTGCGTATCCACGCAGCTGTGCGTATGGGTGGAGAACACGTTCACGGAGGCGATCTTCACCTCCGGCGCGTACAGGCGTATGAGGTCGGCGAATTTGCGGCGGATGAGGCGGATGTGCCGGTTGCCGGTGCCGATGCAGTCGATCACGGCGAAGAGGTGCGCGCCGCGGCCCGTAGCGTCGTCCAGCGCTACGATGCGGCACTGCATCTTATCCACGATCTCCTCCACGCGGTTGTTGAAGCCGTTCGCGCCGGTTAAGTACCCGCCGAGGTAGTAATCGTGCTTATAGTAATCGTAGGGCGTCAGGTCCACGGCCGCGTAGCCGAGACGCCAGCGGCTCCCTTCGGGCGCCTTCGGCAGAAAGCGCCTTGTGCCTGGGTAAAAATCGCGGGCCGGGGCGTTCGCCTCCGGCAGAAAGCCGGGGCCGTCGTCGAGCTTCGCGGCAAAGCCGCCGAGCCCTTTTCTGAGGATGCGTTCAAACAGCCGTACAAGCTTCGGATCTGTGAGGTCGATCATGGTCAGTCTCCTTATGCTTCCGATTCGATGCGGATGTATCTGATCTGTTTCCGGTTCCATGTGTAAACGGCGTGCAGAACGCCGTTTTCGTATACGACCGAGGGGTAAGAAAACTCTCCGTTCCCGGGCTCCGGCAGCAAAATCGTTTTGAAATGCCGGCCGTTGTCCTGCGAAACGCTGAGCGCCAGCGGATGCCGCACCCCCCAGTTTTCGGCGACCGGGTTCGACAGCAGCCAGATCCGGCCCGCGCCGTCCTTCGCGCAGTCGATCCCGCTGTTGTTGTTCGGCAGGCGGGTACGTCTGGGGCGTGACCAGGTGACGCCGCCGTCTTCGGAATCGCTGCGGTAGACGGCGCCCTTGTCTGAGCGCATCAGCGCGTGAACGGCGCCGTCAGCGTCCTCCCACAGCGTCGGCTGGATCAGCCCGACCCAACGGCCCTGATATTTTACGCGCTCCATCGGGGCCGAGGCGGTCCACGTTGTGCCGTCGTCGTAAGAGCGGTCGATAAAGGGGATCCATCTGCCGCCGCGTTCGGTGGAGGCTGGCGCGAGCAGCGCGCCGCTTTTCAGACGCAGGCACTTGTTTTTTACGGGGCCTCTGCCGCCGCTGTCGTCCCCCGGCACAAGGGGGCGGGGTTCGCTCCACGTTTCGCCGCCGTCGCGGCTTTCGAGCACG
>CADBOC010000315.1 GCA_902796175.1 Oscillospiraceae bacterium
TACGGCGAGAGCCGGCTCGAGCAGGTCGCGGCGCAGTACGGTGTGAGCCTTACGGCGCGTCTGCCCATCGATCCCAAGCTCGCCGGAGCAGCCGACAAGGGTATGGCGGAGCTCACCGACTGCAAAGAGATATCTGCCTTTGCGGACGGTCTCCTGCTGTAAAACACCCGAAGATGGGAGGAAACGCGCGATGATCCTTGAAAAGAATACGCTGAACATCGGGCTCGAAAAGCCCCTGAAGATCCTGCACATGACGGATAACCACATCGCCCGCTGCGACGAACGCGACAACAGCCGCAAGCAGGCCCTCGCCAGCAGGCACGTCGGGATCGACAAAGAAAAATACCTTTTTGAACAGCTTGCATACGGCAGGGAAAACTGCGACCTTATCTGCTATACGGGCGACCTGATCGATTTTACTTCGCAGGCGAATTTTGAATTGGCGCGGGAGATACTTGCCGACGAAAAGGTCTTTTTCGCGGCGGGCAATCACGAGTTTTCGCAGTATGTCGGCGAGGCCTATGAGGACCGCGCTTATAAGATGAACAGCTTTCGTGAGATGCAGCCCGGCCTCGGTCAGCCGCTGTTCTTCCAGTCCCGCGTCGTCGGCGGCGTGAATTTCGTTGCTGTGGACGACAGCTATCATCAGTTTGAGCCGTGGCAGCTCGAGCGCCTGAAAAGGGAGGCGGCGAAAGGTATCCCGATCATCCTCTGTATGCACGCGCCCCTCTTTGAAGAATCGCTCTACGCGCATCATATCACCCTCACGGGCGAGGGCATCTCCTCGTATCTCGTCGGCTGCGACGAAGATCATTTGCCCGTTGATGAGTGGCGCGCCATCGAGATACGTCCCCGCGGCGTAACGGTACAGACGGCGGAATATATCCGGAATGAGCCTATGATCAAAGCCGTGCTTGCCGGCCACGTTCACTTCGGCTTCGTTTCGTACCTTGCCCCCGATAAGCCCCAGTTTGTCACAGACGCGGGCTACACCGACCACGCCAGAGAGATCACGGTGCTGTGAGATACGTCTTTTCAGCCGGAAACGGCGCGCTTTAAAAGCGAGAGCCTCTCGCGAAGGTCGGGTCGGTCAGCGTTTTGCAGCAGACAGATTTGGCCCTCCCGGCTGAATACGCCGATCTCTCCGGCGCGCTCATAATAAGGCCAGAGCGTTTGATGATCCGCGCCCTCCAGCTCATAGGTCAGGTCGACCGTCAGACTGCCCTTTACGGCCCGTATGTAATACCGGCCTTTCAGCAGATCGTATGAGAAACGCTCGTCGATCCGATCCTGCCACGAATAGACCTCGAATCCTTTGCCGATCAGTATGCGTACCGCTCGGCGCAGGGTCTCGGGGTCGTTTTTTGCCGCGAGATCCAGATCCATCGGTCGGTGGTCCAGCAGCTTTGGAAAGGTAAGGTACATCCCGAAGCTGCCGATCACGCCGATATCTCCGTCGGCAGTCAGTTCCCGCGCGAGCGCGAGCAGGGCAGGGTAGTTCTGTTCAAAGCCCGTCTCGTCGGCCCTCTTTTTTGCGATCAGCACGTAGCTGTGACCGCCGTCCGTCTCATGCGCTGGCGGGATCAGCCGTTCCGCCTTCAGCGTAAAATGCTTTTGCAGCGATCGGCAAAGGTCAAACGCAAAGGGGATCATTACGCCGTTCGGCAGAATGACGTTTTGACACAGCAGCAGGATATATGCTTTGCTCTTCATGGCTTTCGCGCATTGCCGCAGCCTTTCTTCAGCATCCCGCAGGATCGCCTCGCAGATCCCGGCAGCCGTTTCCGGACCGGCGTCGGGCTGCGGGAACCTGAGATCCGCCGCTGCGGCGTCCGCAAAGGGCTTTGCGAAGGAGCGCAGGCTATCCGACGCGGCAAAGCTCTTATCAGGCAGGGAGCGGATCAGAGCGGGGTCGGTTTTTTTTCGGAACGGATCCAGGATCACCGCGCCCGGCGGTGAATATTCCCGTATCAGCTCCGCAAACGAAGAGACCTCTTTCAGAGGGGAACGGCGGCTGTTATTCGTCAAGATCGATCCTTCCTCTCATATCCCAGTCTCTGCACAGATCGCCGTTGCAGTAGAAGATCAGCTTGTGCAGGCGGCCGTCACCGTAATGACGCTTGACCATCTGATTGTAGTCGGACATTTCGAACAGTACCTCCATGCCTTCGTAACGGTAGATAAACGAATAGTAATAATACCCCTCCGTCACGCGCTCAAGGCGGAAGCGATCCGGCAGCGAAGTGAGCAGATCCATCATTTCGACCCTGCTTTCGGTGATGTATGAGGTAACGTCGTTCTGCTCGTTCTGATCCAGAAAAACGGAGAGCTCGCGAAATACCACGCGCTCGACCCCGTTTCGGCGCGCAAAGTCCAGATATTCTTCCACTGCGCCCTGTGATGCTACGCCTGATCTCTGGGTAACGCACACCATGGTAATGGGCACCCTCTGCAGCAGATCGTGCACAACGGCGGAAAAGACCGCGTTCTCACGGATCGTCTCACCGGGCTTGAAGCGCGCGATCGACTGGTTTACGGTTTCGTCGTAATGGTGCCGGGAGCACTCGATCCTTGTCAGACGCAGGTCTCCGAGGATCCCGAGCAGCTCATCCCGGCGTTTGGTGAAGCCTGAGAGGTTGGAGTACATGACCCGGTTCGGGAAGCTGCAGCCCGCCTGTTCGGCGATGCGCACCGCTTCGCTCACGGCGCGGAGCTGTTCCGGGCTTTCGGAAGGTTCCATGCCGGAGACAGAGAGCGACATGGGCCGTTCCCGCTGATACAAAAACGCGCGTACCAGCTTATCCCGATACCCGTCGCACATGCTGAGCCCGGCCGCAGCGGCGCCGCGTTTGGTCAGCCGCTCCGAGCAGAACCGGCATGCCGCGCTGCATCGGTTTGAGATGTATGGGGTAAAGGAGAGCAGTCCTGTGTCTGCCGTGGGGATGACCGGAACGCGTTTGTCTATCTCTTCACTGACATAACGTCTGTAATCGTCGTAGTATTTCATTGCATCTCACCTTCACAAAGGATTTGATGTATTATATAACGATCATCTGTTCTTTTGCAAGGGGGGGGGCGGCTGATGGGCAAAACAGGAAGGAAATATTCACGAAAAAACTCTTGACTTTTGACGGCCGGTATGGTAATATACTGATGTTTTAAGGAGAGATACCGAAGCGGTCATAACGGAACGGTCTTGAAAACCGTCGTACCTTTCTGGTACCGTGGGTTCGAATCCCACTCTCTCCGCCAATTTTAATAAGCTGAAATCACGCTGCCATCTATGGAGAAGTACTCAAGTTGGTGACGAGGCGCCCCTGCTAAGGGCGTAGGTCGGGTAACCGGCGCAGGAGTTCGAGTCTCCTCTTCTCCGCCA
>CADBOC010000316.1 GCA_902796175.1 Oscillospiraceae bacterium
CCCTCAAACACAACGGAAGAAACGAAGGCTGCGCCGCTCAGCGCGTTGGCCGGGATCGCCGTCATGCCTTCGGCAAACACGACCGTCTGCAGGTTTTTGCAGCCGCTGAACACGTTGACGCCCATGGACGAAACGTTTTTCGGAACGGTGATCACGGTCAGGCCCGTACAGTCTCTGAAGGCGTAAGCGCCGATCGTTATGAGCGACGCCGGAAGCCCGACGGAAGAAAGCCCCGCGCAGCCCGAAAAGGCGTAACTTCCGATCCCGGTCAGGGAGGACGGGATCTCAACGGAAGAAAGCCCGGAACAGCCGTAAAAGGCATAGTTCCCGATGCTTTCCACAGCGGGATCCATCTGAACCGTTTCGATCGCGGTTCTGGACTTATACCAAGGCACCTTTGCGGCCGACGCCCAGTTCGTCATCGGGCCCTCGCCGGCAATACGGAGAACGCCGTTCTCAAGCGACCACGTAAGGCTGTCGCCGCAGGCGTCGGCAGGCGCGTCTTCCGCCTCAGCGAAAAGGCGCGTAAAGGGCCCGTGCAGATCCGGCAGACTGAGACCGATAAAGCCCTCGATAGGGACTGCTCCGACCAGCAGCAACGCAGTCAGAAGCAGCGACAAAAAGCGTTTCAGATGTTTCATAAAGTCCTCCTGTTCCCTGTTTCACGGTATATTCTCGCCCGATCGGGCCGCCGCTGTTCTCAGCATAGCAGAGGGCAAAACCGAACGCAAGTCAAAAGGTACCAAAGCGCGTTTTCGAGCAACGAAATCCGATTTTGCCCCGTTTACAAAGCCGCGGACAGCCGGACGCAAACCGGGATCCCCGAACGTTTTACCGTTCGGGGATCCCGGGCGTTTGTGATCGGGCGTAAGAGGGATCACCAGTGCCGTTCACCGCAGACGCAATACCGATCGCTGCCGAAGAGTTTGTTGAAGAAGTTGGTCAGCCTCCAGAAAAGCCCCTGAATACCCGATTTGTGGCAGGCATGGCCGCAGGTCTCCTGCGCCGCGCCGGGATCGGCGCAGCGGGCTTCTTCGCTTTCGCCGCTCCGGCCGCTGTACGTAACGCCGCCGACCGCAGGATCGGAGCCCGCGGACTGCGGCTGCGAGGCCTGGGTGTTCGCGGCCGTACCCGCCGAAGCGCCGAGAGCAAGACCGTTCCGGGAAGCCTGACCGGCGGCGCCGTTCGGCGCGGCCGGCGAACCCGCCGAGGCCCCGCCGTCCGTCGGATCGGCAACGGTCTCTGTTGCGGTCAGATACGCGGCGCCGCAGTCATGGCAGAAATAGGCCGCCGAGACCGTGCCTTCGGCGGCGGCCGCCGCCGCCCTGTGCACCAGATACGGGCGGGCGTCGCTGTTCGGCGTACTGCGCAGCGCGTCGGCTCCGCCGCAGATATACCCCGCGTAGAAGGCTCTGAGATCGCCGTTTACGCCCGCGTTATGGAACGCGTCTACGCCGACCGTCCGCACGCCGTCCGGGATAGACAGGGAGCCGGTCAGATTTTTGCAGTTATAAAACGCCTGACTGCCGATATGATACAGGCCCCGGCCGAGCGTCAGGGCGCCGTCGAAGCCGACGCAGCCGTAAAAGGCCGCCGCGTCTATATACCGCACGCCGTCCGGAACCGAAAGCCCGCCCCTGAGACCGGCGCAGCCGTAAAAGCTCTCTTTGCCGACGTATTTGACGCCGGAGCCGATTTTAAGACCCGTGAAACCGGTCGCCCTGTTGAACGAACGGCCCGCGGGCAGACCTCCCTCCACATTTCCGTACCGGTCGTCGCCGTCGCCGATCGCCGCCCAGACGGCGCTCGGCATCACGCCGATCTGCTCAACGGAATCCGGGATGATCAGTTCGCCGGTGAACGCGGAGCCGGCAAAGGCGGAATCCCCGATCGACTTCAGGGAACCGCCGAGCGTCAGCGCGCCGTTAAAGCGGGCGTTCTGGAACGCGGCGTCGCCGATCGAGATCACGGAATCCGGGATCACGACGTTCCCGCGCACGTAGGGCAGCCCGTAGGCGAGCTGATCGCGGTCCTTCGAGCCGGCCGCGCCGAACGCCCAGTTCCCGATGTGGGTGATCCCCTCAGAGATCACAACGCTTTTGATACCGTCGCGATGCGCGTTGATCTGATAGCCGTTGTTTGCCTTCGTATACATATATGTGGGCACAAGAGCGGCGTTCCGGCCGACGCCCGCGGGACGGTAATCCCACATGGGGCCGGTGCCGAGGATCGTAAGAACGCCGTCGGAATCCAGCGACCACTGCGCCCTGTCGCCGCACAGCCCCGTCGCGACGATCGACGCCGCTCTCACCGGGCGCACCGGCGCCACGGCGCAAGCCATAAGAAGAGAAAGGATGAGCGCAAAGAGCCGCCCGCCCGCGAAGCGTTTTTTTGTGTTCGAAGCCATATGTGAACCTCCCTGATGTTTCGTGACGCCGTACCGGCCGCCGGGTCCATGATAGCAGACAAAAACAGCAAACGCAAGGACCGGGGAACGAAAGCGCGTTTTGGAGCAACGAAAATCATCTATCGATCTTTTTCGGAACCGAACGCGCCTTTTCGAACGCAGCGAAAAAGCTCCCCGAACGCCTGAACGTTCAGGGAGCAGGATCCGGCGAACAGAAGCCCGGATCGATTGTTTCATTCGTGTTTCAGCGCGGCGGATCCGTTATACGCGGCCGAAAAAGTGCTTGACCAGTCTCACAAAGTTTACGAAAAACTGCATGATCCCCTGATACAACCGGGAGAACCACGTTGTTTCGGTCTCTCCTCCCTGCCCTTGCGCTTCCGATTCCCCGATCGGGTTGCCGCAGACGTCGCAGACGCCGTCGGGCGTTTCCTCCGGCCCCGTTTCGTCAACGTGGCCGGTCGGCGGGATCGCGCGATCCCTCACCAGAACCGCGCCGCATACGCCGCAGTACGTTTTTTCGGTCTTGCCGGGTTCGGTGCAGGTCGGGGCGCTCCCCGGCTCCGAGACGGGACTATGGCCCGTCGGCGGAACGGCTTCGCACCCCGTGAGGACCTCGCCGCAGACCGCGCAGCGGGAGCCCTCCGTCTTCCCCGCCTTTGTGCAGGTGGGCGCGACGGCGGGCGAGGCGGCAGGAGTATGGCCCGTCGGCGCGACGGGTTCCTGCGCCGTAAAGATCTCGCCGCAGACCGCGCAGTGGGAGCCTTCGGTCCTTCCCTCTTCCGTACAGGTAGCCGCGACGGCGGGATCCGTTACGCGGGTGTGGAGGTCCGCGTCTATGATCCCCGTTTCGGTGACCGTCCGCCCGCAGGTATTGCAGTAAGCGACAAAGCCCCCGATCGGCTCTCCGCTGCACTTCACCCCGTGCGAAGCGGGATCGAAGTCCAGATCCGTATGCGCTTTGGCGAGGGGATTGGTGCTGAAAAGCTGCGAGGGAGCGTTCGCGCTTTTTTCCGCTTCGCTGCAGTGGATCACGGTGGGCGTCGAAGCCGAAGCCCCCGGAAAAGCGCCGGACCCGATCTTTGTCTCATCCCCGGCGAGATAAACGGAGGCAAGCTTTTCGCATCCGCTGAAGGCCGACTTTTCGATCCGTGTGACCGAGGCAGGTATCGCTGCGAACGTAAGCCCCGTTGCCCTGAACGCCTCCTCGCCGATAAAGTTCAGGCTTTGCGGAAGCTTCAGTTCCGTAAGCGCTCTGCAACCGGAGAACGACGATTCCCCGATCTGCCGTAAGGGATCCGGCAGATCGATCTCCCGCAGGGAACGGCAATTATCAAACGCGGAATCCAGAATTGCTTCGACCGTATCCGGTAACTCGACGGTCTCCAACGACCAAGCGCCTGCGCAGATACCCGCAGGGATACACCTCATCCCGCGCTCGAAGACGATATGCTTTAAGGCGGAACGGAAGAAAGGTCCCAAGGTTTTAAAGATAGAACGGGACGACATAACGGAAGCAGGGATCCGGATGCTTTCGATCCCGGAATCAATAAACGCAAGAATGCCGATCGAACGCAGATTTTCGGAAAGCTTCACCCGGGAGAGCGCGGAACATGCGGCAAAAGCGGAACTGCCAATCTCCGTAACGGAATCCGGCAGCGCGATCTCCGTCAAAGAGCTCACGTTGCCGAAGCTGAAGTTACCGATCCACAGCAGGCCGGCACCTATCGAAACGTCGCTCAAAGCGCCGCAGTTCCTGAAAGCGTACGAGCCGACGTTCGTGATCCCATCTTCCACCGTCGCGCTTTGGATCTCGCTTTGATATTCGTACCACGGCGTAAAGGTATCGTCCGGAAAATCGAGCATTTCCCCGCTGCCGGTCAGAACAAGCTCCATCGCGGGCGTGATATACCAGCGGACGTCTGCGCCGCAGTAGCCGTGGGCGAGGATGTCAGCGGCGACGCCGCATACGGCGCAGCGGCCCGCGCCGTCATAGATGTGCGCGTCATCCGCCGTATCGACGGGGATGCGTTCCCCGCCCGCCGTATAAAAGGCGCAGCGCCCGCAGCCGAAGCCTGCCGCCGAGCCCGGCGCCGCGCAGGTGGCGGGGACCGCCGCCAGCTCGCCGAGCGTATGACAGTCTACGCCGTTCTCCCGCGCTTTCTGAAGCGCTGCGGAGGGCGCAGCATCGGTAACGTGCAGCGGCAGAGCGCTGTTTTTCACGCAGTCCGCGCAGAACGCATCCGCCGTTTCTTCCAGAACAAGAACCTTTGTCTTCTCGGCGAAAGCCGTCCAGTGCAGCTCCTCCCCGGCGGCATACTCCGCCGCCGTAAACGCGACGACGCCCTGCGTCGGGCTGAACGACCACGCCGCGCCGCCGCAGGTCCCCGTCAACAGGCCGTTAAACGCATAGGAGCCGATCTCGCTCGCAGACGCGAGCAGACGGCTGTCATCGTGCCCGTCTCCTCCGTCAGACGCGTAATCGATCAGGTAGGCGTCCGAGTCTTCGGAGAGCGAGAACAGGAAAGACGCGTAAGGATCGGCTGAATCCCTCTCAATCGAGCCCATCCAGGCGTCGACCATATACCAGCTGCCGCCGAGCTTCACAGCGTTCCAGGCGTGGTCAGCGGTCCGCCAGCCGCAGTCGAGCTCCCCGACAAGAATGCGGCAGTCAAGGCCCAGCTCCCGCGCCAGCCGGTAATACGTCAGCGCGATCCCCTGACACTGCCCCTGTCCATTCACGATCACGTTATATGCGGTAAAATCGCTGTTCTCGGTCCTTTGCACGTTTGTGCAGATCCAGTCGAATATGTATACTGCCTTCCGGTATTCCGCGGACACGCCGACGCCCGCGGGCGCTTCGGCGACGATCTTCGGGATCGCGGCGGATACCGATTTCTCCTTCGAAGCGTCGCTGCGGTAAAGCACGCTGCATTGTACCGTCCCGTCCTCCGCCTGCGTTTTCTCAAAAGAGGAGATATTCAGCCTGAGATAATCGCCCTCGTCCGGCGCGCTGCCCTCGTAGCTGAGCACGTCCTCAAGGTCGATCGGCTCCTCCCCCGTATAGCGGAACGAGAATTCATGCACCCGCTCCACCGTCTCGGCGCGGATATAGGCGGCAGCCTCCCCGGCCGTGGAAAAGACGGGGTCGGTCTCAGCCGCCCGGGCGGCGGCGGAGAAGAGGAAGAGCAGGAGCAGGCTGCCAAGACAAAGCAAAATACGGTTTTGTTTCATGATCGGTCTCCTTTCTCAGTATGATCCAGCTTCAGCATGACCTCGGCGCGGAACACCGCCCCGTCGCAGCTGAGAAGCATTCTGCCGCCGTATTTTTCGGCGGTCCGTTCCACGTTTCTCAGGCCTATGCCGTGGTTTCTGCCGTCGGCCTTCGTCGTTCTGACGCGGTTGTTTTTGATCTCTACCGGCCCGGAGACGGGGTTTTCGAAGGTAAGCGTCAGAAAGCCGTTGCGCACCGAAGCCTCCACGTTCACGTATCGGCTGCCGGAAAAGCGCTTCGCCCCCTCGATCGCGTTGTCGAGCAGGTTCGCGAACACGGTGCAAAGGTCGCTGTTTTCGACCCCCGAAGCGGGAATGACGCCGGAAAAGCCGAGGTGCACGGCGAATTCCTCCGCGATCGCGTTTTTGTTGTTCAAAATCGCGTCCGCGATAAAATTGCCGGTGGAAAAGAGCCTGCCGACGGTACCGGAGGCGACCTTCACCCGCCTAAGGTACTCCGAGGCCTCCTGTGTTCTGCCGCTGTTCAGCAGCGCCGTTACCACCGTCATGTGGTTTTTGTAATCGTGGCGGAATTCCCTGAGCGCCTCGTCGCTCTTCACCGCGCGCTCATACTGGTCCCGCGTGTCGTCGAGGCTTTTCAGGATCTGCGTCTGCCGGTAAGAGAGCATGAAAAACCGGTAGAGAAAGCTCACGCCGCTGACGCCGACGCCGAGGCACGAGAGCATCCATAATACGTCGTAGATCCGTATGGCGGAGGGCGCGTCTATGCCGCCGTCAAAGAGCGCGGACCGGCAGTAGATCGTAAGAGAGAAGAGCATCACCGTGGGAAAGACCCAGCGCGGAAAGGAATCGAGCGCGTGTCTGATCGGCAGCGGCGCGTTTTTTTTGAGCCCCGCGCGAAAGAAGAAAAACAGCAGCAGAAATACCAGGCTGCAGTAAACGGCCTCCGCGAAGAGCTTGGAGGGCTGATGCACGTCCAGCCTTAACAGCGTCGCCGCAACGCTGAAATACGCCTCCGCCGCCATGTAGACGGAGAGCTCGACCAGGAGCGTGAACAGCCGCCGTTTCGTGCGCAGCAGAACGTGCGGCGCCGTAAGCTGCAGCAGCACGCTGACAAAGCTCTGCAGCTCCACCGCGATCAGATAGATTCCGTATTCATCCGACGCCTCGTCGAATACGCCGGTATACATCACGGCGGGGATCCGGCTGACCGTGAGCGCGGCGGCGGCGGCGGAGATCAGCGCGGCGGCGGCAAAGGCCGCGGCGCGAAACCGCCGGGGGCGCTCCGGGAACATCCACAGCAGCCGGAACAGGGAGGTAAAGCATAGGATCCCGCAGATATCCTGCAGCACAAAGGCTGTGATCAGGGCATATTTCAAGGCGGCCCTCCTTACGACCTGTATTTCAGGTAGTTCATATAGCTCCGAATGAACGCGTCGTATTTTTTCGGGCTGATCACGATCTTTTCGCCGATCGTGAGCGTGATCGTTTTTTTCTCGATCTCGGAGACGTATTTCATATTCACGATGTACGAGCGGTGCGTACGGTAGAAATGGGAGTTGTTGATCTCGGCCTCATAGGTCGATATGCTGCGAAAGGAGCGCTGCAGCCCCGCCGTGGTGCGCACCAGCGCGTATTTTTTCTCGGCCTCGATGTAGACCACCGCGTCCGCGTCTATATAGGTGGTCTTGTCAAGCCCGCAGATCATGATCTTGCGGTTGGTCTGATAGAGCTTTACGAACGCGTCCATCGCGCTGAAGACGGCCTCCTTCGAGACGGGCTTGAGCAGATAGCGGAAGGTGTTCAGCGAAAAGCTCTCAAATACGTGCTCCTGAAACGAAGTGCAGAAAATGATAAAGATCGATTCGTTCTCCTGCCGCACGCGGCGGGCGAAATCGATGCCGTTGCCGTCGGGGAGCTGATAGTCCATAAACACAAGATCATAGTCG
>CADBOC010000317.1 GCA_902796175.1 Oscillospiraceae bacterium
GCCGGGGCCGCCGTCGCCGGGGCGGCCGTCGCCGGGGCCGCCGCCGTCGGTACGGCGGTCGTCTGCGCGGCCGTCGTCGGAACGGCCGAGGTCGGAACGGCGGCGGTCTGCCCCGCAGCGCCAGTCGTGGTTTCGTCGGACAGAGAAGCCGGAACGCCGGTCTCTGACGTTGTTTCCGCTCCGCTCGTTTCGTTTATTACGATCTTTGTTTTTTTGCATCCGGCAAACACCGAAAGCGCGACCGCGAAAGCGAGCAGACAAAGCAGCATTCTTCTGGTATTACGCATCTTTTTTCCCCTTTATTCTTTCAGTTTCTCTCTCTGACCCGGTTCGTTCCGCTTCGACGGTCAGACGATCTCTTTTTTCACCCAGTTCAGCCAGATATTGCAGTAGGTTGGGCCGAAATGGATCCCGTCTGAAGCCGCCCCATAGGGAAGCTGCCCGTTCTCGGTCGCAAGGACCGGCGTCGCGTTCAGGTAACCGACCTTCTCCTCTTTCGCAAGCGCCTGCAGCACGGCGTTTTTGCCGTTCACCTGCGACATGGTATCGTAGTAGCCGTTCGCTCTGGCGCGGGCGTTGTTGATGGGCATGATGCTGTGGATGAAGAGCTTTGCCTCCGGCGCGCGGTTCTTTACGTTCCGCACCACGCGGCGGTACATCTCCTTCCACGCGCTGTTGCCGTAGGTGAGATCGTTCACCCCGACCAGCAGGATGATCACGTCGTAATCTCTGCCGTCCACCTCGGCGACGACCGTGCGGCTGCTGCCGGAGATCCGCTTGGTTTCCATGGTATCGACGTGAAGGCTGACCTTGCCGTAAAAATCGAAATTCGGATCGTTCAGATAATTGCCGAGAGACGCCACAATGGAATCGCCCAGAACCGCCGTCTTCGGTTTTCTGCCCGTCTTGCCGGTTTTTGAAACGCCGTTCACAAAGGTGTAGTACAGACCGCCGATCACGGCTTTTCCGTTCGCGCGGGATCCGTTCTCATAGAAATAATACCAGTTTCCGTCAATGTTCGTCCAGCCCGGGATCACCTCGCCGCAATTCGCGCAGTGCTTTGCACGGTCGGGCGACGCGTCGATCCACTTATGCCCGAGGGCGGGCAGGACCGTGCGCTGCTTCGCGCCGCACACGGCGCATACCGCAAGACTGCTGCCGTTCTTTTCACACGTCGGGGCCGTCACCGAGGGTTCCCCGTAGCTGTGCCCCGTGGCGGCGAGCTTCTGCGTCTTTTTTGTTTTGCATACCGTGCAGGTATATACGATCCTGCCCGCTTTCACGCAGGTGGGCTCGGTGCGGGAGGTCTCTTCATACGAATGCCCGTTTGCGGGGATCTCCGTTGCGCCGGTTTTACCGCAGTAGGAACAGGTGTAGACAAGGGAGCCCGCGGTCGCGCAGCGCGGCTTTCTTTTTACCGTAACGCGCAGATCGTGACGCTCCTCAGCCGCATCCAGCCCAACGGCGCGGCGCAGCGCGAGACGCGCGTCTGAAGCGTTGACGAATCCGTCCCCATCCAGATCCGCGTAGGGGACCAGTTCGGTTTCGAGCGCCTGCAGCGACACGGTGGCGCGCAGGATCATGCGCGCGTCGCCGGCGGTGATCCCCCCGTCATGATCCGCGTCGCCCATCAGAATGCTTTCGGGCCGGTCCTTCTCCGCGGGGAGCGTTTCTTCCGTAAAGCTGTAGCCGCATTTTTCGCATACGCTCGTCCGGCTGCCCTTTTCCGTCTCGGTGGGGGGCGTTTCAGAGACCGTATATACGCACGCCCCGGTCACGGCCGCGCCGCAGACAAGGCAGGTACGGGTATGCGTCCCGTCGCCGACAGGCTCAAAAACCTCGGGTTCGCCGTAGTCGCAGGGCTCGGTCTGCGCCCCGCCGCAGAGGGTACACACGCGCGTATGGCTCCCCTCCCCCGCGGGCGTGAACGCCTCGGGATAAACGCAGGGGGCTGCGGCGGTCTCGCCGCACTCGGCGCATACGGCGCTGTGCGTGCCATCCCCGCCCGGGACGTAGGTCTCGTACCTGTGTTCGCCGGTTTCGGCGCAGGCAGGAGGGCCGGGCTCAGGGTCGGCCGGCTCCGCCGGGTCGGCGGGTTCCGCGGCCGGGGCGCTCTCCTCCGCCGAAGCGGCAGGCTCCAGGGCGAAAACGGCGACGCGCCCCAGGGGAACGGCTGTAAGCGCCAGCATAACGGCCATACATAACGAAATAAAACGTCTGACGTTCATCTGTCTATCCTTCTCCTATTATCAGTCTTCTGTCTTGAGCCGGCCGGTTCAACCCCGCCGGTACACGGGGATGCGCTCCGTGGTCACGGAAAAGCGCCCGGCGGGAACCGGTTCGCCGGTGTAGAAATCCGTCCACGTTCCGGCGGGCAGATACACCTCGCGCGTGTCGCTCTCATCCCCGATGATGGGGGCGACGAGCAGATCGCCGCAGAACAGGTATTCGTCGTCGATCCCGTAGGTCTCGGGGTCGTCCGTATACTCCGCGACAAGGGCGCGCACGGGCGGAACGCCGGTATCGCGGTAGCGGTCGAACGCGGCCTTGATCTCAGGGATCAGCGCATGCCGGAGCGCCAGCAGCTCGCGCACCTCGTCCACACAGTCGAAATCGAGCCAGGGGACCGTGGGGCAGTTCCAGGCGTTGATCAGGCACTGCACGCTGAAGACCACCGTCTGCAGGCGGCGCAGCAGCTCCTTTCGGCTTTGAACGCCCCGTAGCTCCGGCGACCAGAGCAGCCCCGAAAAGCCGGAGTTGACGAGCGCCCGCACAAAGGCGCGGTGGTCGTAGAGATCCGAATACAGCACAAAGGGATACGGGGCCGCCAACGCACCCATGGCGCGGATCTCGCTTAAGGTGGGCTTGAAATCGAGCGCCTGATGCATCGTTTTCGCGTAGAGCACGCCCAGCAGATTGTGGTACTGCTCGCCGTCGAGCCCCGAGGGGAAGCAGGCGTGGTTCGGGAAGGACCATCCGCCCGTGTTGTCGCTGCCGTCGCACTCATCGGCCTTGAAGCCGTCGACCCCGATGGAGGTGAGATTTTTCTGGAAGTCGGCGAAGATCTTACGCGCCTCGGGCAGGGCGAAATCGGGGACAAGGCCCCGGAAGGTGGTATAGTCGCCGCTATAGGGCCTCAGCGCGTCGTAGACCGGGCAGGCGGGATAGACGTAGGCGTGCTCCCAGAGATTTACGTGGTAATCCATATCGCGAAGCCGCTTTACAAAGCCCGCGGGATCGGGGAACCGTTCGGGATCCCATACGTAGGTGCAGGCGTAGGCGTGGGTCTGCCAGCCCGGCTCCACGCCGATGATATCGCAGGGCAGCTCCTTTTCGCGCATATACCGCGCCACGTTCAGGATCTGCTCATCCGAATACCGGCCGTTGCAGCGGTAAAGAACGCCCAGCGCCCACTCGGGGACCTGCGGCCCGCCGCCCGCCATCATATTATACTGCGAAACGATATCGAGGATCGTATCCCCTTCGATGATATACGCCTCGACCCCGTCGGTATTCGGCACGAAGATCGAAACGTAGGTGTTGCCGTCGGCCATTCTCGCGGCGTAAAGCTCGTCGGTCGAGAGCTTTACGGTATTGCCTTCGTCGTGCGGAAAGCTCTCGCCGGGCTTTTGCGCGCCGAAATGGAATTCCACGTACCGGGCGGTATCAAGATAGATCCCGTAGCCCTTGTTCGTCACGAAAAAGGGCACCGGCGCGTGGGTATCGCCGGAGGGTGTGAGCGGGTCGGCGTTGCAGCGCATGGTAAGCTTTTTGCCCGTCTGGTCAAAGCTCCAGAACTGCAGGCCGCAGCCGAAGAAACGCGTATCGGGCGCTGCTTTGTATTCCAGCAGCACGCCGGAACGGATCCGTTTGAACGAGATCGCGGAAACGTCAAAGGAGACGGGCGTCTCCTCATAGGAAAAGTCCTCGCAAAAGCGCGAGGGGGTGAGCGCTTCGGGCTCGCCGAACACCAGCTTTTTCATCGTTGTTCCTCCCCGTAAACGACGCGCAGCGAAGTCAACTCCCGCTTTTCAAAATGATTCTCCGCGTCGAAGAACCACACCCTTTCGCTGCCCGTCTCGCGAAAGACGTAAGCGCGGCCGTCCGGCGGGATGCACAGCGCCGCGCCGTTTTCGGCGGCAAAGGCGGAGAGCGGCTGCGTTTTCACCGCCTCGTCAAAGCACTGCCAGTTCTCGCTCTGATAATGCGGGCAGAAGGCGTAGGGAAAAAGGCCCAAACCCTTTGTCATAACCTTGCGGTCGTAAATCTCGCAGTTGTCAAAGCCTGTCTCGAACCAGATCATCGCCCCGGCGCTGGAGCCGCAGACCACCGCGCCGCGCTCGAACGCGCGGCGGATGGCCGCCGCCGCGCCGGTTTTGCGCCAGACCTCCTCGGCAAAGCGAAGGTTGCCGCCCGGCGTCCAGATAATATCCGCCTCGGCGATCTTTTGCTCCATGATATCGGGCGTGACCCAATTCTCGGTGAGCTTCAGCGTATCCACGCTGCAGCCGAGCTTATAATAGCAGTTGAGCGTACCGGGATTCGGCACGTCGAACTGTGTGGTGGGGACGAGCAGAAAACGCGGATGCTCCTTGCCCGTCAGGCTCCTTAAATGGATCGCCATTGCCCAGACGCCGTCAAATTCATCAAACCCGCCGCCGCACGCAACGACCGTTCCCATAGCGCAAACCTCCCTCTTTCATCTTCCGTCTTTCGTCTTTCATCTTTCGTCTTTCATCTTTCATCTTTCGTCTTTAAAAACCCTGCTTCTCTTGTTTGCGCAGCTCAACGAGATCGCGGTAGCTGATCAGGTGCACGCCGTTCACGCGGAAGGCCTCGATCACCTCGGGATCCTGCAGGATCTTATATTCCCAGCCGCGCCGCCGCCAGGTGCCGGTGATTGACTGCATCTCCTCAGTCGGCAGCGCCGGGTGAATGTAGGTCTCGCTGATGCCGGCCGGGATGCGGATCAGGTATTCGATAAAGTTCTGCCGGAACGCCTCGTAGCTGTCGCCCGTTTCGATCTGCTCGGGGAAGATCAGGTAATCGGGCATCGGCACGTGATAGAGCCGTCCGAACGCCCCCGAAAAGCGGCAGGCGGCTTTAAAAAGCCACATGGGCGTGCCCTCGGGGCACTGGCTCTCAAGGGGCTTGGAAAACATGCGGAAGGGATAGCCCTTCTCGCCGCAGAGCTTTAAGGTGAGGGGCAGCATCTTCAGCTTGCCGTTGAGGCCGTACACCGCGCCCATGTGGGAATCCACATGGCTCGGCCGCATGCCGCGGCACTCGCAGAATTCGATCTGGGCGCGGCTCTCCGCCACCGCCTCGCGGTAATCGCAGTGCGCCTCGAAATCGTCGCTCTCGGGCCACATGCGGCCGGCGTCGTTTTCCAGGCTTTTTCCGCCCGTAAGGGAACCCCAGGGAAAGCGCTCCTGCCACTCGTTGGTGTGGGTCAGGTGCACGCCGATGGCGTATTCCGGATGCGCCGCGGCAAAGGCGACCGCCTCCTCGGCGCCGGGGCAGGGCGTCATGATCGTGGAGGACTTGAGAAATCCCCCTTCGAACAGATCAAATACCGCCTGATTCGCGGAATGGCAGAGGCCGAAATCGTCGGCGTTTACGATCAGATAGCGCTTTTTCATGATGCATCCTCCTTATTTTCATCGATCCCCATTAAAGTCCGGTTCAGGTCGCGGCGCCAGGGCAGCTCCCGCGCGGACTCTTTTTCAAACAGCTTTTTCGACGCCTCGGCGGCTTCGGCGTCGGCTTCGACGCGGCTTTCCCAGAGATATTTCGACACGAGCGTCGCAGGGCCGGGTTTTGCCGCCTGCAAAAGCGCCCGGCGCTCTTTGCAGAAATACCCTTCGATCTCCTCCCGCGTTCTGCCGGTCAGAACCATCAGAGTCAGCATATCCGGCAGCAGCGCGGTCTGCTCAAGCGGCGAGAGCGGCGAAAAGGCCGCCGTGAGGCGTTCGCCCAGGAAGAGCGCGTCTTCATATTTGCCGAGGGCGAGCAGACGGAAAAACGTGGAGGTCAGATTCGCGGCGTACAGGGGTCTTCCGGTCAGATCCCCCTCGGGCGGGGGGAAGAGCGACTCCGGCAGCCCGGTGATGGAGCCGCCGGCGTAAAGCGCGGCGGAGATGCGCATATCGTCTATGAGCGCCGCCTTCTCCTCCGGGCTTTTTCGGGCCTCGTGCAGCCGTCTGCCGTCGCTGCCCGCGCCGAAAGAGAGAAACGGCACCAGATTCTGCAGCGCCATCATAAAGCCCGTGACCGCGCCCAGAAGCAGACCGAGCGAGATCAGCTCCGTTCCCGGCAGCAGCCGGTACGCCGCGGCGCTCAGGATCCCGAGGACCAGATTCACAAGCCCGCCCGCGAGATACATGGGCGCGAGCTTCACCTCGGCGGGATCCTCCGCTGTGGGCGAGAGCGCCGTGAGCGCCCCCGCGCCCGCGGGCAGACCGCTGCGGCTGCGGCGGAGCCTGCCGTTCTGTTTCGTAAACAGCAGGCCGCCCACCTGCATGGCGGTCACGTCGTAGCCCGTCAGTTTGCCGACAAGCGCGTGGCCGCACTCATGCAGCAGCAGATTCAGGTACACGATCGCGGCGGCGGTCAGCACGGAGAGCGCGAGGCCGCCGAAAAACACGAAAGGATCCTCCTCCGGCGGGACCGCGTCCGTTACAACCGTCGCAACGCCGGTTGCGACCGCGATCGCAAGAACAAACAGCCCGCGCGCGTTCGCAGCCCGCTGCACGCGGCCCTTCAGCACAGGGTCGCTCGGCGCGTTCTTCCGGAACACGAACGCCGGCAGGTATTTTTCCATCGCCTTCCGTTTGGCGCGGCGGAGCAAAAGCAGGGATGCGATCATGAGCAGGACCATCACCAGCAGGGCGACGGCGAACACAAGCAGGTCGTTACGGACGTACTCCTCATAAAGCAGGGTCTCGGAGGTCGGGGAAAGCCGCTCCCCCTCCAGCGTCAGCATCAGGATCGGCTCCTCTGACCGCTCCGGCTGAAGCGTGTTGCTTACGAGCAGGACCTCCCCGTTCTCATCCAGATACGCGGCCCGAAGGGCGCTGAATTCCGGCAGAGGGCTTTGGAGCTTAAAGATCGCGCTGACCGTCTGACAGACGCAGCTGCCCTCGTCCTCATCTGTGTGCGAATCGATGAAGGCGAGCATCGCGGCCTCCTCCGGCGACCCCGGCAGGACCTCGGCCGTATACGCCCGGGCGTCGCCCTCCTCCTCCACAGGGAGGCCTGAGAGCGCCTCGTAGCGCGACGGATCCGCCTTATATTTTTCGATCGGCACAAAAAAGCCGATCTTGTACGCGAGCCGATTCTGCACCTCCGGCAGCGCGGCGCGAAAGCTGAGGCTCACAAAGCCTTCGTCGGCATATCCGGCGATCCCGCTTTCGGCGGTAACGCCCGGCGCGCCGGGCAGCGCGCGGAAGGGCACGGTTTCGATCTCCCCCTCCGGCGCCAGAAGATCAAGATACACAGCCCCCTCGGGGACGGAGGCCACCGATACGTCGACCCAGATCTCGGCGGGATCAGTCCCCGACGCAAACGCAGGGACCGCCGCAAGCAAAAGAAACAGAGCCGCATACAGAACAGGAAGCAATTTTCGCACGGGTAGAACTCCTTTTAAGAAAGATGACGGATACAGATTTATTTTATATGATTTTTACAGGAAACGCAATGCTTTTTCGTTTTTTCTTCCGGATATTCGCAAAGAATGACCGGCCGCATTGTTTTTTGCAATTCTGCAACATTTTATATTTTATGTGTCGGATATCATAAAAATAATTAGCACTCTCCTATTGACAGTGCTAATTTCATGTGCTATAATACAGACAGAACGAAGGAAAGAGCGATCCGGCAAGGACCCCACCCGATATCCCGTTGTTCCGAAAATAACATTCGGCGCGCGGCGGTACACAGCGAGCCGAAAGGGAGGTTTTGAACCATGTTGGTACCCGCA
>CADBOC010000318.1 GCA_902796175.1 Oscillospiraceae bacterium
GGATAATTATCTCGGGCAGATCATCGGCAACCGCTACGAGGTGCAGGATATCATCGGCATCGGCGGCATGTCCGTTGTATATAAAGCGTACGACCGCGTCGACGACCGTGTCGTCGCAGTCAAGATCCTGAAGGATGAATTCCTTGCGAACGAGGAATTCCGCCTTCGTTTCAAAAATGAGTCCAAGGCGATCGCGGTGCTTTCCCATCCCAATATCGTAAAGGTCTACGACGTCAGCTTCGGCGAAACGCTGCAGTATATCGTGATGGAGTATGTGGAGGGGATCACGCTCAAGGAGTTTATCGTGCAGCAGGGAAGGCTGACGCAGAAGGACGCGGTCCATTTTACCGCGCAGATCCTGCGCGCGCTGCAGCACGCCCACGACAAGGGGATCGTACATCGCGATATAAAACCCCAGAATATCATGGTCCTGCCTAATTTTTCGATCAAGGTGGCCGATTTCGGCATCGCCCGTTTCAGCAGGGCCGAATCCCGCAATATCAATGAGAACGCGGCCATCGGTTCCGTGCATTATATCAGCCCGGAGCAGGCGAGGGGCGAGTATACGGACGGCCGCGCGGATATCTATTCCGTTGGCGTAGCGCTCTATGAAATGCTCACCGGCAGGCTTCCGTTCCAGAGCGACGACGACGTCTCGGTCGCGCTGATGCAGATGAAGGAGGACGCCGTCAGCCCCAGAGAGCTCAACGCCGATATCCCCCGCGGGCTCGAGCAGATCACCATGCGCGCCATGCAGAAAAACCCCGCGGACAGATACCAGTCCGCCGCGGAGTTCCTGCAGGATCTCGAGGAGTTCCGCCGCAATCCGCAGGTCGAATTCGATTACGGTTATTTTCTGGACCGCAGCCCGACCCGGCATATCCCTTCCCAGTCTGTTCCCGTCGGAGCCGACAGGCCGGTGCGCATTGTGGACGAAGAGGACGTTCCCGCCGAGGCGTACGCGCCCGTGCCTGAGGCGCCGGTCTATACCGGCGGCGCCTACGGAGGCGAAGGGGAAGACGAAGCGGAGGATTACGACGACGAAGAGGACGACGGCGGCAAAAACCGCCTGATCCGGATCCTGATCGGCGTGTCCGCCGGGTTCGTCGTTCTTGTGATCCTGATCCTTGTGCTGGCGTTCGGCCGGCAGTTCAAGGATCTGATCGCCGGGCGCGGCTCCAACGCGCAGCAGACTTCCGAAAGCGGAGGCTTTCTTGAAAAACTGGATGTATTCGGCTGGTTTTCCGGTGAAAAGATCGAGATCCCGAATTTTCTCAACATGACCTTTGACGAGGCGCTTGCCAGGTACCCGGAGCTGAAGATCGAAAACCCGCCGCAGTACGTTTACAATCCCGGCTACGAGACCGGCGTCATCTTTGAGCAGGATCCCAGGGCGGGGCAGAAGCTGCCGCCCGATACCGTGATCCGCCTGACCGTGGCGAAGAGCAGCGACGACATCCTGATCAAAAACGTGATCGGCATGTCGGCGAACGAGGCGGAAGCGACGCTCAAAGCGCTCGGCTTTACCGTGGAGCTGGTCCCGACGCCCGACGGCGCGACCGAAGAAAACAAGGTGATCACCACAAAACCGAGCCCCAACACCTATCTTGCCGGCGGGGGGACCGTAACGGTATACTATGCCGTGCCCGAAGAGGAGACCGAAACCTCCGTGCCGAACGTGGTGGGCGATCAGCTTGTGGTCGCGCGTAAAAAGCTCGCCGCAGCGGGGCTGAACGTCGGCAGCGTTACCTACGGCGCAAGCTCTGCCGCTCTGAAGGATTATGTGATCGGGCAGGATCCCTCCGCCGATGAGGACGCCGAGCCCGGCGATTACGTAAACCTTGTGATCGGCAACGGCGTTCCCGCGAACACCACGGCTTCTTTCCGCATCTATCTGCCTGATACGGAGGGCGGCGTCGGCACCATCAAGACGTATCTCAACAACAATGTTTATAATATTGTCAGCGACGTTACGCTCGACGGCAGCGACTACGGGCTGAGCTTTACGGGCAGCGGCAGCGACAACAGCTTTAAGATCTATGTGGATTCCACGCTGATCTACAGCGGCAAGATCGATTTTACCACCGAGCCGCCGGAGATCTCGGATGTGAGCACCTACACTTACTCTACCAGGGAGACGATCCCGGACGTTGTGGGTCTTCCGCAGAATGAGGCGGAGGAGCGTCTGCGTCAGGCGGGGTTCCGGAACATTCGGATCGAAAACGTGAGCAGTGATACCATGTTCGCGGGCTGCGTGACCGAGCAGTCGCCCATCAGCAGCAGCATGACGCAGTATCAGACGACTACCGTCGTTACACTGAAGATCAGTCTCGGTCCCGGCCCCGGCGTTACCGCGCCGAGTGAAACGTATACCGCGACCGGCGTCTATGACCCGTCTGCCGCGCCGTCGGGGGAGGAATGAGCTTCATGGGAGAGAACAGTCTTTCCGGGCGGATCGTACATTCCCTGAGCGGATTTTACTATGTGGAAGCAGAGGACGGGCAGATCTATACCTGCAGAGCCAAGGGTGCGTTCCGCAAGCGCGGCGTCACGCCCGTCACCGGCGACTGCGTGCGGTTCGAACCCGATGCCGACACGGGCTTCGTGACCGAGGTGTGCGGGCGGCGCAATCTCTTCGATCGCCCTCCCGTCGCGAACGTGGATGTGCTCTTTATCGTAGCCTCGGTCGAACGGCCCAGACCGAACCTCTTTGTGCTCGACAAACTGACCGCCCTGTCCGTCTACCGGAACGTTGAGCCCGTGCTGGTTTTTTCCAAGTGCGATCTGGGAGACGCCGCCGCGTATCTTGACGTCTACCGCCGCGCCGGTCTGCAGGCGTTCGCCTGCTCCGCGGAGACGGGCATGGGGATGGACGGATTCAAGCGGATCTGCCGGGGCAGGGTCGCCGCGTTTACCGGCAATTCCGGGGTGGGCAAGTCGAGCATCATCAACGCGCTGATCCCGGAGCTTTCTCTGCCGGTCAACGAGATAAGCGACAAACTCGGCCGCGGAAGGCATACGACCCGCAGCGTCTCCCTGTACCGCTACGAGGGCGGCTATCTTGCGGATACGCCCGGTTTTTCGTCGTTCGAGTTCGATAAAAGCGCGTCTTTTATTCCGGCGGAGAGCCTCGCGGGCTGTTTTCCGGAATTTGCCCCTTATACCGACCGATGCCGTTTCTCGGTATCCTGCCGCCATCTGAACGACAGGGGCTGCGCCGTATCGGCGGCCGTTGAGGCGGGGGAAATACCCGTTTCAAGGCACGAAAGCTACGGCAGAATGTACGCGGCGTTTCAGAGCGTCGCTCCGTGGGAGACGCCGAAGAAATAAGCCGCGTTTCCTTTTTTTTGCGTCACCGTTTGCTTCTCCGCGCGTATATTGTACCAAGGTGAGATCATACAATGGTCTTGCCGAGGAATCGCTGCATCAGGGAGACATGCGCGTCCCAAACGGCGTAACTCAAAAACGGAGTGATGCGTAATGAAACGGCGCAATACCGTACGCGGTTTTTCCGTGACTGCGTTTGGCGTAGGTCTGTTCCTTGCCTACTGTTTTCCGGGAAAATTCATCATCGTTACCCTGGCGCTCATGCTTGTTGCTGCAGGCGTTCTGATCCTGCGGACCGGTTGAGGGGCCGGTCCAGCTTTTGAAAGGAGCGGCATAGCCGCGCGGGTGACGGAAATGAAGATCGTGGTATGGAACAGTCCCAGACTGCTGCGGCCCTTGCTGAAGCTGTTCTTCAGATAAGGCCGGAAGATACTGAACGTGAAAAGGATGCTGCCGCATGGAAGAAAAACGTTTGCCCTTCGGCGATCTGAATAATACGCGGGATCTCGCGGATCTGTCGGCGGCCGGCGCGCCGCGTGTGATCGGAAAACGGCTGATCCGTTCCGGCGCGCTGACCGGCGCCTCACGGCGTACGCTCGACGGGCTGCGATACGGCTGCAAGGTGCATACCGTGATCGATCTCAGGACCGGTACCGAACGGGAGCATGAACCGGAGCCTGCGTATCCGGGGTTCCGTTTTGTACATCTGCCGCTCCTCGGCGACGATTTTTTCGGGATCGCGCGGGACCGGTACTCTGTTGAGGCCTGGTTCCGTATGTTTGATTCCTCTTCCGATCCGCCCGAAGAGATCTTTTATGAGATGTACCGAAGGCTGGTGTTCGACCGGCGAAGCGTGGAATGCTGGCGACGGTTTTTTGAGATCCTGCTCGCCAACCGGGAGGGGGCCGTGCTCTGGCACTGTTCCGCCGGAAAGGACCGCGCCGGGATCGCGGCCATGCTGACGCTGCTGGCGCTCGGTTTTCCGCGCGAGGCGGTGATCTTTGACTATATGCGCACCGCGGTGTTCACGCGGGAGGAGATCGACGCTGTGACCGCCGATGTGAACGCCCGAACGAGGGACCCGCGCGCGAGAGAGGCGGCGGCGGTGCTCATGGAGACGCGAAGGGTATATCCCGAGCGGCTGTTTGAGACAATGGATAGCCGCTACGGCGGCCCGGAGGCTTTTTTCGGGCAGGAGGGGATCCTCAGTGCCGAAGAACGGCGCTGTCTCAGGCGCATGTATCTGAAAGGATCAGAGGAAGAATAAAAAAAACTGCTCACGCTTCTTCGGGAGGGCGGGCAGTCTTTCTTTTATTTGGGGGGCGGCGAGCTCACGGGGAGCCGGCGTGTTAAAACGCGTCCTTCAGAAAGGTTTCGCGCATGCGCGCGGTTAGCTGACGCATCTGGCGGATCTCGAGCTGTCGGCTGACCGTGAACTCTTTTTTGTCTCGCGCGCGGGAGTCCGGCAGCATATCGAGCCCTTCCAGATCCAGATAGTATTTCGCGTTGACGGGGTAGCACTGGCATTCCGCGACCGACAGAAATCCAACGGCGTCCTGAAGCGCTTCGGCAAGCGCCGGTTCCGTTTTCCATTTTGCGCAGAGGGCGGCGTAAAGCTCGGGGTGAAAGTTTGCCATCACGCCGGAATAGCCGGCGCAGCCCATTCTGAGGGTGGCTAGCAGGGTCGCTGCGTTCGCGTTGAAGATCTTCAGCTTTGTGTCCTTTACGGCTTCCAGCTTGCGCCGGATCTGCTCCGGATCGCAGCAGGTATCCTTCAGAAACAGAAATCGGCCCGTCTTTGAAAGCTCAGACAGCACAAAGGGCGTCAGAACGCGTTTGTACGGATAGGGGCATTCGTAAACGCCGAAGCCGATCTCCGGCAGGCGGTCCAGCAGTTCCAGCGCTCTTTGGACCAGAACGCCGTCGCTCTCGTTTTCAGACGCAAAGCGGTTCGCGATGAAAACATAGGCGTCGACGCCCGTTTCGATGAACGCGCGGGCCTCCTCGGCCGCGGTATCGGGATCCGACGCGGTGTGGCCGGAGGCGACGACCGTCATCCCTTCCGGTTTGTTCTCCATGATAAATCGAAGCAGGGAGAGCCGTTCTTCAAAATCGAGATAAAAGATCTCGCTGGATTGGCAGATCGCGAATACGCCCGCCGCGCCGCGTTCCCCGTACCAGCGAAGAAGCCGTTTTACGGCGGGGTAGTCGATCTGACCGTCTGCGGTATAGGGCGTGATCATGGTGGGGTACACGCCGTCCGGTATCTGTCTGATCATGGTAAAGTTCCTCCTTTTTACACGCTTTGTTCTTTCGGGGGCGGGATCAGAACGGAAAACCGTTTTGGCAGCGGATCGTATCCGTCAGCTCCCGTACGAGAAGATTCAGGCGTTTCGCTTTCTGATAGGCTTCTCCGCCGTCGAGACGGACGGCTTCTTCAAAAAACGCGCATTCCGCGCCCATTACGGTATCGCGGTCAAGCGCAGCGGGCGACAGGTTCCGTACGCCCGCGGGGGTGTGCAGATCGATCCCTGTCAGCTGAGAAACGGACTCTATTGTTATGCTGCCGCCGTCGCCCGCGATCTCTGAGGGGGCGGTGCTCTGCGCGGTTTTCGACCATGTAAGAGACGCGGTGAACGTATCATAGCGCAGCAAGGCTGCGCCGCTGCCGTCAGAGCCGCCCGGCAGAAAATGCGAAACGGAGAGGGTCTCCTCCGGTCTCCCGAACAGGGCGGCGGCGAGATACACAGCGTAGACCCCGATGTCCATCAGGCTGCCGGTATGAAGGGCGGGATTGAATATGTTCGGATTTTTTCCGGCGCAGAACGCGTCGTATTTGGAAGAGCGCTGCCAGAATACGAAGTTCGCGCCCGCAATGGCGCCGATCTGCCCGATCGCTTCCCTGAGCGCGCGAAACGCCGGGGTGTGCACCGACATGATCGCTTCGGCCGCGAGTACGCCGCGGCTTTCCGCCTCGGCGAACAGCGTCTGCGCCTCGGCGCCTGTCGTCGTCATCGGCTTTTCACAGAAAACGTGCTTGCCCGCCCTGATGAGGGCAAGGCACTGATCAAAGTGCATCGCGTTGGGGCTCGCGACGTAAACCGTTTCGAACGCGTCGGAGCAGGCGAGCGTTTCCAGAGAATGAAAGGCTGCGCCTGCGCCGTGCTTCAGGCGGAAGGCCTCCGCTCTGTCACGGTCGCGCGAATACACACCCGCGAGCTCCCAGCCCTGCTTTTTGGCCGCGGAGATAAACGCCTCGGTGATCCATGACGTGCCGATCGTTGCAAATCTCAAAGTCGATCCCTTTCTTTCTTTGCCTCTTTGTGCGTTTATATGAGGCTTTTTCTTCATTTTAACATAAAAATTCAGAAAAAAACACTGTTCTTATAGACTTTTAAAAAATTTCGGTGTAAAATACTCTCTGAGGTGAGACAAGTGACTTCGATCATCCCTTATGAACCGCAATATCACGACGCTGTCGTCGCGCTGTGTCTGGAAGCGCTCGGCTGCCTTTCCGCCGGCGAAGAGACGCAGCAGTTTACCCGGCTGCTGAAATGCGACTATTATCTGGAGCATGACCCGCAGCACTGCTACGTGGCGGTGGACGGCGCCAACGGCCCCGTTGGCTGTCTGCTCTGCGCTTCGGATTTCGACGAATGCGAACGCGTCTTCAACGAAGCTTATCTGCCGAAGGCCGCGGCGCTGAGCGTAAAACGGTATGTGGACGCAAAACTCGGGCTTCTGCCGTACGCCATGTTCCGCAGTCTCTGCCGGGCGCACTGCGCCGTATATGTACAAAGCGCCTGGTCCGGTCAGGGGATCGGCGGCGCGCTGCTCGACGCGCTCCTTCAGCAGCTGCGTGAAGAGGGGGCGGACGGCGTTGTAACGCTGACGGAGCCCGACAGGTCTGACGAGATCGCTTTTCTTGAGGAAAAAGGGTTCCGCAGCGTTCTTACGACAAAGTTCGGACATGCCATGACCTGTTCCTTCGGGGAACAAAACAAGATCATCTGAGAAGGGACCGCCGCCGGGCCGGGAGAACCTCTCCGCCGGCGGCCTGAAAAAACAATGAAACCGTTGGAAAACGAACAGAAAAACGCGATCTGCCGGCTGATGCTGAGCGCGGGCGAAACCGTGCTTGAGGCGCGGCAGGTCGAAGCCGACGCCGGAGCGATCCGTGAAAAACCCGGCGACGCCAATTTTGTTACCGTATACGACGTGCGCGTGCAGACGCAGCTGATCGAAGGTCTGCGCGGTCTGTTTCCGGACGCGGTCTTTCTCGCCGAAGAGGATCACTGCGGCTCCGGCGTACCGCAGACGGGAGACTGCTTCGTGATCGACCCGATCGACGGTACGACCAATTTTATCCATGATATGCAGTGCTCCGCCGTAAGCGTCGCGCTGTTTCGCGACGCTTCGCCCCTTTTCGGCGCCGTGCTCGATCCTTACCGGGGCGAGCTGTTTACGGCCGAGGCAGGGAAGGGCGCTTTTCTCAACGGCGCGCCGATCCGCGTATCGCAGCGCGATCTGCCCCACGCCCTTGCTTCGTTCGGCACTTCGCCCTATGACCGGGATCGCCTGGGGGACGTCTCCTTCGCCGCCGCGAAACGGATCTTTATGCGCACGGCGGATATCCGGCGCAGCGGTTCCGCCGCGATCGATATCTGCTGCGTCGCCTGCGGACGTACGGATCTCTTTTTTGAATTCGTGCTCTCCCCATGGGATTTCGCTGCGGGGGGGCTGATCCTGACCGAAGCCGGCGGCATGATAACCGACTTTACCGGCGCGCAGGCAAGACCCGGCGCAAAAAGTTCCGTGCTCTGCTCGAACGCGCTGCTGCACAAAGCCGCGCTTGAGATCATAAACGAAGCCTGATGAAAGGAAGAAAACGCTATGGCAGAAAACATTCTTGATCGTTTTAAAGAAAAAGTGGAGGAGATCCGCGAGGATCTCGGCGGAAAAAAGATCCGCGTCGGCATCATCGGCACCGGCTGGATCGCCGAAGCGCACGTCGCGAATTATAAGAAGTGCCCGGACGTTGAGATCGTCGCCGCCGCAGATCTGATCCCGGGCAAGGCTGAGAAGTTCTGCAAAGACAACGGCATCGAGGGCGTACGCCTCTATCCGGACCACAAGTCCATGATCGACGCCGAAACGCTTGACGCGGTGAGCGTATGCACCTACAACCGCACCCACGCCGAGTGCACGATCTACGCGCTGGAGCACGGCGTGAACGTGCTGCTCGAAAA
>CADBOC010000319.1 GCA_902796175.1 Oscillospiraceae bacterium
TCCTCATAGTCGTCCAGGATATCGATATCGCGGAACTGCATATCGCACAGCTCGTCGTCCCGGCCGATGCCGCCGATGTAGATCGCGTGGCCGCAGTCGGTCAGAAAGACGCAGTTTTCCACCAGCCAGTCGCGGCAGCCGCCCACCGCGTGCCAGCAGGTGCCGGAGGCGACGACGCCGTCGTCGTTGCTGCGGATAAAGCAATCCCGGATCACGACGTTCTCGGCGGACATCAGATCGATGCCGTCGGAGCAATCGGAGCAGGAAAAGAGCTTTACGTTCTCAAACCTTGCGTTTTTCAGGTTCTGCCCGCAGACCGTATAGGCCGTCGCGTTCCGGAATACGACGCCCGAAACGGTCAGGTTGGTCACGTCGATCGCCTCAACGCCGAAAATGCGAAAGCCGACGGCAGCCGCGATGGATTCGTCTGTGCCCTCCCATGTATTCCAGTCGTAAAGATCCACCGTGCCGCGCCCGGCGATCGTAACGTCGTGGGATCCTCTGTCGGGCTTGATGCGGGATTTGAGGACCGCGCCGTCCGCGAGCCAAACCGTCTGGCCGCTGTGCGCGTACAGGATCGGGATCCCGTCCTCCAAAGTGATGCGGGGGTCGTTTTGGGCCGTGTGCAGCCCCGCGCCGAAATACACCACGTTCGGGTCGTCCGGATCGGGCTGCTCCGTCAGGATCGGGTTTACAAAGAGCTGCAGATTGTGCATCACGTCGCCGTCGAACTCCACGGAGAGCCGGCAGGGGTGATCCACTTCAAAGCAGAGCGTTCCGTTTTCGACCTTGCCCGCGATCCCGTCCGAAAACGGACGGATCTCAGCCGAAGCAAAGCTTTTTTTCGGCGTTATACGAACCTGCATGGTTCCGTCAAGGTCCACCGAGGCAAAGAACGTCTCGGTACAATATTGCCTGCTCCTTGTGACCAGCGCGGAATAGACGGGAACGGGGATCCATTCTCCGCCGTCGCTGACCTCGACCGCGTAGTCGTCCCGCACGTCGAAGCCCTCGGGCGCGCCGTACACCGCGACCCGGCTGCCGGAGACCGCCTCTCCCGCCGCCGCAGCGGAGAACGCGCAGGGGAGGATCAGAAGCAGCGCGGTGATCAGACAGACCGCCCGCGTCGGAAAGCGTTTCTTCATCATGCACACAACCTTTCTGTTTTGATCAGCAGAAGGGGCCTTTTTCGGAGAGACGGAGCTTTGCCATGGAAATGCGGTAGGCCGCTCCCTGCCCGGGCGGATTGTTGACGTAATAGATCCCGCCGCCGTCCTCCGTCACAAAGAGCGACGGGCTGTAGCCGCACCTTTCGTGCCCGTCCAGCATATACGGCAGCGGATTATCCGCCGGAACGAAGGTTTTGCCGTAGTCAAAGCTCAGAAACAGGTCTGTCCCCGTGCGGCTGGAGCCCTCCAGCATATGCTTGGCCGTAACGATCAGTGTGCCGCATCCGCCCCCCACGGGGCTCCACGCGACGTAGGGAGAGGAGCCGAAAGTCTTTCCGGCGGCTGAAACGGGCGTTCCGTAATCCGAAACGTCCCCCCAATCGTCCAGCGACGCGGAACGCTTGCAGTAAATGGGGGTGCCGCCGATACCGACCATCTCATATACCATGAAGTATTCGCCGTTCCCCATTTTGGCGACGCTGACCATGCCGGGCCGGAGCGCCGGATCCCGGCACGCCACGCATTCAAACTTTTCGCTCCAATGAACAAGATCCGTCGAGTATTTATAGACGAGCTTCTGGTCGTGGGCGGGATCCGAATCGTCGGAATAGAAGCAGAAGAGCCTGCCGCTCTCCTCTTCCCGGATCAGATACGGCTCCCATACGCCCCAATCCGTCCCCCCGGCCTTGTCCACGTTGCAAAAGGCGTGAAACGTTTTCCCGAGATCGGTACTCGCGTAGAGGGTGATCGTGCTGTCCGTCACGCCCTCGCCGGTAACGGAGGTCGCGGCAAGGATCACCGTTCCCGCGTCAAACGTCCCCATATCCGCCGGCAGCTCGTAAAGGAACGGCATCCACTCGTTGTAGTAGCCGTTGTAATCGTCCGTCACGTGCCCGAGCTTTTGCCACGTCCGCCCGTCGTCCGTGCTGCAAAAGACCGGATAGGTGCTGCCCCACTGCTCGAACGACGCCAGCAGCGTTCCGTTGTCTTCGGCGTTTTTCTGGTGGGAAAGCCGGACAACGGTCGGGTATTCCAGAACGGGGCCGCCGTCCACACCCGCCGGCGCGAAAATATCGCTCTGCCGTTCGACCGAAAAACGGACCGGCAGCCGTTCATACGGCACGTTCGCGTCGCTCAAAGACGGGATCACCGTTCTGAGCGCGGTCAGAAAGAGTATCAGAAGTCTGAAAAACAAAAATCTCATAGGTTTTCTCCTTCCCTTTTACCTGATCCCTTTTCACATATCATCCGCGCGGCAGCGCGGAAAACACCGTGTTTTCCGTAACGACGGCGTCCATTTTCAGATCGTGCGCTCCGACGGGGATGGGATCGACAAGCAGCGCCGAAAAGCAGAGGCACAGGCGGTACGCGCCGGTTTTTTCCAGAAACGCGTCGTAATAGCCACCGCCGTGGCCGAGGCGGTCCCCCGAGGGCGACGCGGCGACGCAGGGGACGACCGCAAGATCGATCTCCTCCGGCGCGAAGGCCTCCCCCATCGGCTCCGGGATGCCGAAGGGTCCGGGCCGCCATTCTGTACCGGGCAAGACCGGCACCGCGTCCATAAAGGGCCTGTTCCGGCAGCGGGGCATGAGCGCCGTTTTCCCCGCCTCCCATACCGCGGCAAGAATGGGCCGCGTATCGGGCTCAAGCTCGGTGCTGCGATATAAAAAAACAGTTCGGGCCATACGGAACGCCGGACTCGACAGCACGGCCTCCGCGATCGCAGCGGAAGCCGCCTTTTTGTATTCCTCTGTCAACGCGGCCGCCGTTCCGGCGATCCCGGCTCTCAGCGCTGTTTTTTCTTCCGCGATGCGATCCGCCATCTTACGCTCCGGCAGCGGGCGTCTTGATCTCGACGCCGGAAAGCGGGATGGAGGGCGCGCCGGAGAGCAGCTCGCCCTCCAGAAAGCCCATGCGCATAAACAGGTCGTCGAAGGCGACCGACGCGTTCCCAAGCGCCTCGCCGAGCGCCTCGGGGGAGCCGTCATACTGAATATAAAGCAGGGCGTTCACCCGCGCCGGATCGGCGTAGGAAAAGGATCGGCGGTCGCAGACCATAAAATGCCGGCTGCCGTAGCGCAGCGACGAAGGGCCCCTGAGGTGCATCCCCGTATAGGCGTAGGTATAGGGGCTCAGAGCCCCGGCTCTCACGTCGAACGAAAGCGAGAGCTTATACCAGCCCTCCGGCGATTCGCCGAGGCGCAGCAGCGACAGATCGTCGGCGGCCGCCGCCGTCAGCTCGGCCGACCGCACCGCAAATGTAGGTTCGCGCTGATAACCGGTGGCCAGCAGATATACCAGAAACAGGATCCCGCAGAACGCAAAAAACCATACCCCGGCGCTCAGCGCGCTGTAAAACCCCGTAACGATCTTCTCTCTCATATAAAGTTCCTCAGCAAAAAAATGACCCCGCCGCTCTTCCGAAAAAGCGGAAAGCGCAAGGCGGGTCATATCGATTCCGAAGCCGATTCTTATTTCACAGCGTCCTTCAACGCAGCGCCGGCTTTGAACGCGGGGACCTTGGTCTCGGGCACCTGAACGGTCTCTTTGGTTCTGGGGTTGCGCGCTTCCTTCGCGGCGCGGGTACGCACCTCAAAGGTACCGAAGCCGATCAGCTGCACCTTGTCGCCGCCCGCAAGCGCTTCCTTGATCACTTCAAAAACGGCCTTTACGGCGTTGGCGGCGTCTTTCTCGGAGATACCGGCCTTTTGAGCGACAGCGGCAACAAATTCGGGTTTCTTCATGTTGAGATTCCTCCTTTTTTCATATTCAAAAGCCTGTTTCAGCTATTGTGCTCTTTTTCTTTCACTTCATCCCAAAGCGCGTCCAGTTCCGCAAGCGAAGCGGCGGCCATATCGATACCGCGCCCGGCGGCAAGCGCCTCCACCCCCGCAAAGCGGGCGGCAAACTTATCGGTCGCCCCGGTGAGCGCCTCTTCCGCGTCCGTATGCTGAAAACGGCACACGTTCACCACGGCAAAGAGCAGATCGCCCAGCTCTTCTTTGACGCGTTCGGGATCTCCCAAAGCCCCGCGCACCTCGGCGGTCTCTTCCGCGATCTTCTCCATCGCGCCGGAAACGTCCGGCCAGTCGAAGCCGACCTTGGCGGCTTTTTTCTGCACCTTCTGCGCGCGCATCAGCGCGGGGAATTCGCGCGGCACGCTCGCGATGCTGTCGCTGACGGTCTTCTGCTTTTTTTCGGCCATTTTGATGGCGTCCCAGTTCGCAAGGACCTCGTCGGTCGACCCCACCCGCACCGAGCCGAAGACGTGCGGATGCCGTTCGATCAGCTTTTTGCAGATCCCGTCGCAGACGTCGTCAAAGCCGAAATGCCCGGCGTCCGTCTCGATGGAGGCGTGGAACACGACCTGCAGCAGCACGTCGCCCAGCTCCTCCCTCAGCATGGCGGGCTCCTGTTTGTTGATCGCCTCGATCACCTCATAGGTCTCTTCGATCAGATCGCGGCGGATGCTCGCATGCGTCTGCTCGATATCCCACGGGCAGCCGCCCGGGGCGCGCAGGATCCGCACGATCTCAATGAGATCTCCGCAGGTATACCGGTCCTTGAAAGCAAAGTCGATCGCCATTTTTCGCACTCCTGTCATACGTCTCTCATTTTACCCGATAAGTTTGTATTTTTCAAGTACTTTTGCAATTTTTCTTCCCTTGGGCAGCATAGAAATATCCGCCGCCGTAACGGCGCGCATGCACAGCAGCGCGATCCCGTATACGAGCACCGCGACCGCCACAGCCGCAACGGTGGAAACGTTGCGCGCGTTTACGGCTGCCGGCAGAGAGGCGAACAGATCCGAAGGCAGGTATTTCTTCATCAGCGAGGCGGTCACGCTCGCGGCGGAGCCTGAGAAAGCGGCGCAGATCAGGGGCTTGAAAAAGTCGGAATAAAAATCGTAGCGCAGCTCTGTCTCCTTCGCGATCACGGCCATGGAATAGGTCACCATCACGATGTTGCAGAGAATGGAGCCGATCACCGCCCCCTGGATGTTGACCGAAGGAATGCTCACAAAGATGAAGTTCGCGGCAAGCTTTACAACGGCGCCGATGGCGATCGCCTTGATCGGCACGTCGGTGCGGTCGATGGCCTGCAGAATGTTCGTGAGCGGCTCCGCGAGCGCCAGAAAGATCACGGAGATCCCGTACGCCATTAAGATCGGCGCGATGTAGGGCCCCGCCGGGGCGTTGACCTGCGACTGGCCGTAGAGCAGATAGAGGATATCGCCGGACAGGGCGAACATCCCGGCGCCGGCCGGCGCCGCCAGCAGCATCGTGAGACGGATCACGCTTTCGGCGCTGGCGCGTACGCTCTTCAGGTCCCGCACCGTCCACGCCTCGCTGATCACCGGGATCGCCGAAAGCCCCAGCGTGATCGTGAACGTGGGCACGATGTTCTTGATCTCCAGCACCGTATCGTAAGCGCCGAAGAGGTAGGTCTTGAACAGGGTCGGCTCGCCGGCGGTAAACCCGCGCGCCTCCACAATGCCGGGGTACATCCCCGCCACGACGTCGTAATCCTTCGTGAGCACGTAGATCAGACGGTTCTGCACCGTCCAGTTGTCGATCAGCGTCGTTACGTTGAACACGAGCGAGCTGAGCGCGACCGGGATCGCGACGGTAAGCAGCTGGCGCGTGAGCACCCTTGCGGATTCGCTCTCGGGCGACGCCAGAAGCTGCTCGGGCGATATGCCGTCCCCCGCCGCGCGGTGGCGGATCATCAGATACAAAAGCCCCATCAGCGAGCCGATGGTCACGCCCGCGATCGCCGCGGCGGCGGCGTAGGCCTGCCGGGTATCCGTTACGATGTCCTTCAATATCGGGATGCGGTCCGCGAATACGACGCCCGAGCCCGCGACAAGATTGATCAGAATAAACCCGAAGATCAGCTTGCCCGCCGCCTCAAAGGTCTGCGAAACGGCGGAGGGGACCATATCGCGCAGCCCCTGATAATAGCCGCGGTAGCCGCTCATCACGCAGCAGAAAAAAAGCGACGGCGCTATGGCGACGATGGCGGGCATGGCGTCCGGCGCGCCCACGCTCTTTGCGTAGGGATAGGCAAAGAGCAGGATCGCGACGGTGCCGACGACGCCCATGAACGTAAACAGAGAAAGCGACACGCCGAAGAGCCTTTTTACGTCCCGGTAGCGGTTCTGCGCCGCCATGGACGATACCATTTTCGAGACCGCGGTCGGCAGCCCCGCCAGGGCGATGGAATAGACCGGCGTATAGATGTTATACGCGGCGGCGTAATAGCCCTTGCCGTCGTAGCCGATCTTCAGCGTGATATAGAGCTTGAAAAAAACGCTGATGATCTTCACGGCGATGATCGCGGCCGAAAGGATCAGCGCGCCGTTGAGCAGGGATTGTTTTCTTTGTTTCGCCATGCTTGTTCGTTCCGGCGCAAAAAAGCGCCTTTCCTTTCGTCGTAGATTATTGTACGGCGGCTTCTGAGCCGTAAAAACGCAGGATCCCGTTTTTTCGCTCGCTCAGCTCCCCGAAGCGGCGGACGTATTCGTAGGGGTATTTGAAGTTGAAAACGCGTACCAGACGGTTCGTCGGCGGGTCGACGAGCTTCGTCACGCCCCCGCCCCCGCATGAGAGCACGGTGTGCACCTCTTCCATCATATACACGTTATAAAGGCAGGCGTACCCGGGCTTCGTCCAGCCCACGTTTTCAAGATTGCCGACAGACCGGCTCTGCCTGTACATATAGTAGGGCCCGTACCCTGCGGCGGGCAGCGCCGACGACGCAAAGCGCAGCATGGCGGCGGTATCCCCCGCCGTACGGCCGGCCTCTCCCCCGGTCACGATGCCGGCGGCGCGCTTGAGCGCCAGCGTGTGCACGGTGATATTCTCGGGGCCGAGCCCGATCGCCTTCGAGAGGGAATCCGCGAACCCCTCCGGCGTGTCGCCGGGCAGGCCCGCGATCAGATCCATGTTGATATCGCCGAAGCCCGCCCTTCGGGCCAGCTCGTACTTTTCGATCGTTTCGGCGGCCGTGTGCCGTCTGCCGACGCCCTCGAGCACCGCGTCCGAAAAGGTCTGCGGGTTGATGCTGACGCGGGTCACGCCCGCCTGCTTCAGTGCCGCCAGCTTTTCGGGCGTCACCGTATCGGGCCGGCCCGCCTCCACCGTGAACTCGGGGCAGTCAGCCGCGCCGAACGATTCGTTCAGCGCCCCGCAAACCGCCGCAAGCTGTTCGGCGGAAAGGGTCGTCGGCGTGCCGCCGCCGATGTAGACGCTCATCACCCTGAGCCCCAGCTCCCGCGCGACGCGCCCGGTGTGCGCGATCTCGCCGCACAGCAGCTCCACGTAATCCGGGATCAGCTTTCTTGCCTGCTGGACCGAGTGCGATACAAAGGAGCAGTACGAGCAGCGCGTGGGGCAGAACGGGATCGAAACGTATACGGAGCAATCCGCCGGGGTCCAGGCGGAAAGCAGAGCGCGCTCCGCCTTCGCGACTTCCAGCGCCAGCCGCGTTTTACCGGGCTGCACCATATACTCGCCGCGGAACACCGCCTCGGCCGCGGATTCTCCCCGTTCCTCGATCAGCGCGCGCATCAGCTTCGCCGGCCGCACGCCGGTGAGCACCCCCCAGGGCGGATCAAAGCCCGTCATGGCTGACAGCGCCCGCACGGCGACGCGGGCCAGACACTCCTCCTCGGTGGAAGCGCCGCCGAGGGGCTCCTCTTCACGGAACAGCCGGTCCGCCCCCGGCGCGTACGCTTCGCATACGCCGCGCACGGCGTTCGGCTCCCGCAGCAGAGAGATGCGCACGCGCGTCTCGGCTTCGTCCGGCACAAAGGGCTCCCCTTCTTCGGCAAAGCGCTGCTTTTCCAGCGGAAAAAAGATCTGACAGAGCTTTTCACATTCGTATTTATATGTATGTCCGATCAAAAATAGTCTGAGCATAAGCGTTCAATTTCCGGTCCGGCGCAGATAAAAGTTGTTTCTCTTTTCATACAGCAGCGTCGTCGGCTCACCGTGCCCCGGCAGGACCCTCGCGTCTCCTGGCAGCTCGCCGATCGCTCTGAGCGAACGGAACAGCGCTTTGGTGCTGCCGCCCGGCAGATCGGTGCGGCCCATCGAAAGACGGAAGAGCGTATCTCCGCTGAAGATCAGATCCCCCGCAAAGAAACAGACGCTGCCGGGGGTGTGGCCCGGCGTCGCCATCACGCGGATCTCCGTTTCGCCGAAGGGCAGCGCGTCGCCGTCCGAAAGAAGGCGGTCCGGCGGCGTCGGCGTCAGCGGCCCGAAATCCGTATAGGCGTTCAGGCTCTTCGCGGGGTCCGTCAGGCTGCCGGCGTCCTCCGCGGCGACGCAGACCTCGCCGCCGGCGTATTCCTTCAGGCCGTGCACCCCCGTGATATGGTCAAAATGGCCGTGCGTGAGCAGGATGTATCTCAGGCGCGTCACGCCCGCCTCCCGCAGCATGCGCCGGTAAGCGTCGCCGAACACCGCGCAGTCGACCGCCGCCGCGTCGCCGCTCTCCTCATCGACGAGCAGATAACAGTTCGTGGAATAGGAACCGAGTACAGCGCTGTAAAGCTTCATCTCCAGATCTCCGAATCGTACAGAATGGTCACGGGGCCGTCGTTGACCAGCGACACCTGCATATCCGCGCCGAACTCCCCGTGCGCTACGGGGCTGACGCCCTCTTTCTTCAGCGCATCCATATAGCGTTCATAGAGAGGGATCGCCGTTTCGGGCGCGGCGGCGGGGGTAAAGGAGGGGCGGTTTCCCTTTTTCACGTCCGCGAGGAGCGTGAACTGCGAAACGCAGAGCACGCCGCCGCCCACGTCGCCGAGCGAGAGGTTCATTTTTCCGTCGCCGTCCTCAAACACCCTGAGCCTCGCGGTCTTGGCGGCAAGGATATCGGCGTCGCGCCCGGTATCGTCCCCGGCTACGCCGAGCAGAACGAGAAAGCCCTTTCCGATCTCGCCGACCGTGCGTTCCCCCACCCGTACGCGCGCGGACGAAACGCGCTGGATCACGGCCTTCACCGGTTTTCCCCGTCGGCGTTCACGTCCGTATACGGCGTGTAGCCGCCGTCCCCGGCGGCAGGCGCTTCCGGGATCACCAGCGCGCAGACGATGTAGGCGATCACGCCGCTGCCGCCGGCGAGGCAGAACAGCACCAGCAGCAGACGGACGATCGTAGAATCGATATTCAAATATTCGGCAAGGCCGCCGCATACGCCGGCGATCTTGCGGTCGGTCACGGAACGGTACAGCTTTTTCTGCATAAAAAACCCCTCTTTTCTTTATATATCGGAGCCGGAGCGCTCCA
>CADBOC010000320.1 GCA_902796175.1 Oscillospiraceae bacterium
CAAACGCGCCGCCGACCTGCTTACCCGCATCATTAAAGGTATATGGAACGCCGTCGAGCTCAAGCGTTCCTGCGGGAACGGTCAGACCGTTTTCATCAAAGTACTAGCAGTCTTCTTCATAGTTGAGCCAGCCGGTCTTTCCTTCGCCCGCGATAAAGTAACGTGTTTTGCCTGTGGCCGCGTCAGTCGCAAAGCCGGTATAATTGCCGAGCGCTTTTCTGTATCCGCAGACGGAACAGATAAGATCGCCGCTGTCATAGGCGAACACATGGTCGCCGACTTCAGAACAGGTGACTGGCTTCGTCATGGTATAGGAATCGATGATCTCATCGGTATATGTTCCGTCCCCGGCAGCCGTGATCTCATGCGTATCGACTGTAAAGGCCGTATCGGTCGTAGCCGCGGTCAGATAGATCGCGTTGTATTCGCCCTCAACGGCGCCGCTGCCACGTACAAAGGCGTACGGGAAGCTTTCATTTTCGACGACGGAATAAGATTTTTCTCCCGTTGAACCGCAGATATAATACACCGATCCCTCGGCGTCGTCTCTCACACCCGCCTGAACCGGATATGTTCTGACGTAAGAATGATCATGTCCGCTGAACACAAAGTCAAACCCTGCTTCATCAACAAACGGCGGGATCATATCATGGACGTTGTTGTTGCCGCCGCCGGGATTTGTGAAATACGCGGGCTGATGAATGGTGAGGACCTTCCATCTTGCGCCGGAGGCAGCCGCGTCAGAACGGATCCAATCGATCGCCTTCTGATAGTTGGCGGCGTCGTCCGAATAGTTGATAACTGCCGTATAAACGTTGCCGTAGGTGCAGGAATAAGCAAGCGGCGCGCTGCCGTCGATCTCCGTTTCCATACCGAAATAGTCAGCGGAGTTCTGACCGCTGAAATCCCCGTAATACTCATGGTTGCCGAGGACATGGACGATCGGACGCGTGCTCAGATATCCGGCTGAGAAAATGGAGGCAACGTTGACCCACCATCTGTACATACCGCCGTTGTCGACGGCGTCGCCCGTCTGAAGACCAAAGTCATAGGAGACATCGCCGTTCTCAAGCGCGTCAAGGATCGCTTCCAGATTCGTCGTATCGTCGTCCTGCATATCGCCGATGACGAAGAAATGCGTATCCACGTTGAGAACGCCGGTCTTGAAGGTGCGAAGCTCAGACATCTTCTCACCGTCGCCCACTCTGTAAACGTACTCGGTATTGCTCTGAAGGCCGGAGATGACAGCCTTATTGAAATACAGCGCATAGTTTGCGGCGGAGTTGCCGGTGGAATTCAGCTCTTCAAGCCTTGAAACGCCCTCGATCTGCGTAAAGGCAGAGTCGCCGTCGGCGTCGTATTCCGATTTTTTCGCGAATTGTACGACCGCTTTCTGCGCTGCGGCGGAAGGTGAAGCAAACCAGCTCACGTTGAACATAGAGGAGCCGTCCTTCGCGCCGTTGAGCGCGATGGAGGTCGGCATACCGTCCTCGGCCGCGCCGGAGGGATAGCTCTGGTTCGAATAAAAGAAGGAGATCAGACCGTCTTTCTCCGCGCGAACGGTAAAGGACGTGATCGCGTCTTTGAACGCCTCGGTATAAAGCAGACCGTTTTCATCGCTGAGATTCTCATCAACGGGTGTGCCGTCCTGGTATACGACAGAAGCGCCTTCGACCGGGTTGCCGTCGAAATCACGAACGATAAAGCAACCGCCTTTTCCGAGCAGGAAGGTTTCGGACGTGAGAACCAACGGAGCGATGCAGGAACCGACAACGGTTCCGCCGAACGAACCGAGATATTTCTCACCGTGATCGGCAGCGTAGGATATGCTGCCCTTATCAACACGGAACGCTACGTCGATGCTGTCGGAACGGACGTTCGAAGGAATCGAATATATAATGCGTGCGATCACGCCGTCTGCGGGGACTGCGTCCCCGGTCTTTTTCAGCTTGAAGCTCACGATGGCGTTCGTGCTGTCGTATTTCATCTCGCCGTCAAGCTCAAAGCCCTCGGCGGGTTCAACTCTTACGTTGTCATAGAAATACGTAAACGCGGCAAAGGTATGCACGTCGATCTGGGCGCCTGTGACAGCAGAGGCGTCGGCGGCTTTTACAGCAAGGCTGTAATCGAGCCCCAGTACGGGGGAAGCCTGCTCCGCGATCAGCTCCGCGGAAGCGCCGGTCTCACCTTCAACCTTGAAATATCTGGTTTCGGTCGTTTTGTTGCCGAAGTTATCGTAAACCGTCACGCTGACGCTGTGCGTACCGTTGTTGAGATACGCGTCATAGAAATAGATCTGACCGTCGGCGGCGTTTACGAATGCTTTATCCGTAACGTCCACACCGTCGATGCTCATATAAACGGCGTCGGGGTTGATGCCGGTCGCGTACTTGTCTTCCGCGTCCGAATAAGAAGCGCGGATCGTCACGGTGTTGTCAAGCAGAACCGTTTCGTTGTTCACGAATTCCTCCGGGGCGCCGGCGGTATCGTAAGCAATGGAGGTGACAATCGGATTCTTGGTGTCGTCTGTGTTGGAGCTGTAGATCAGCTGGATGTTATCGACATAGACCGTACTGGCCGACCTGGAACCGCAATTTTTACCGGGCTGATAAGATACCCAGAACACGCCGCAGCCCTGATAGAATCCGTAGGGATAATTCGCGGGACCTATATTGTACGTACCGTTCGCGGCAGCGCCGAGATCGATCTCCACGTATTTCCAGCCGACCCAGTTGGTGGCGCAGCCGCTCGCGTCAAGCTCCGAAACAGGCGCGTAGCAGTAAGACGAACCGTTGTTGATGCAGCAGTTCAGGTAAAGCGCGAAGTTCGCCATACCCTCGGGACAGTATACCCATGCGCTCATTTTTTTCGGCGCGCCCTCAAAGAAATAGCCGGGTGAGGTCACGCGCAGGTAGTTGTTGGAGTTGGAGGAAAGGTTGAACGTTGAGAAGTCGACGTCGAGACGGATCGCGTGATCGCCGAAACGGACCGGTTCGCCGTCCGCGGCGTCCACGATGCGCGCCTTCAGCGCGGAAGCGCCGAGAGATGCGTTCGGCCAGCCGTAAAGCGGATATCCCTGTTCATACCACTCGGCCGCAAGCTGCGTGTGTGTTTTGCCCTCTGGATTGTCCTTGTCAAAAACAGGGAGTTCTTTGGAGGGGATGTACTTCAGTCTTCCGCCGCTGGCTTCCGCCTCGGCGGCGTCGTCGGTATACTCAAAGTCGTACAGCGTTACGGGCGCCGCGCCGATCACGGCGCGTGTGGCGGCTGTTACGGCAGCGTCATATGCGCTGGAGACCGTTATAACGCCGGTGCAGGAATTCGCAGACGCGGCAATAAACGTATTTCCTGAAAAAGAACCGACAAGCGAATCGATCAGAGCCTGTGAAAGCGCAGGGTCGTAGTTTTTTCTGACCTCGAGCGTAACGCCGGGCATAGGTTCGTTCAGATCGAGAACGCCTGTAGCGGCGTCATAGCTGAAGCCTTCTGTTATGAGCGAGCCGTTTGCCTTCACAGAGATATAAGGCGTGGGATCTGCCAGCGTAAACGAGGGCGTATAATAATAGGCATAGGTCGTGGCGCTCCAGACAGATTCAAAATACAAAGCGCCGGTCGTTTCATCATATGTGTAATCCAAAACGTCGGAGCCGCACTTTACTCTGTAAAGCTCAGAAGCTTCAGGCTTACCGGCAAGCGCGCAATTATAAGCATACCGGTTATAAGTGATCTCGATCGAGTCTCCCTCTGCGGGAACCGTGTTGAGCTTGAGCTCTCCCGAGGCGCGTGTATATGTATAATTGGCCGATTTTACGGTCGTTCCGTTCAGCTTGACCGCCTTGAGCGAATACGGCATATCGGGGATCGTGAACACGTCGTCTGTTCCGTTGCCGACCGTGTTATAGGTCAGAACTTCTTTGACAGAACGCGCAACGCCTGTTTTGAAGCTTTCTGAGGCCTCGGCGCCGCCGTCAAAGGTCTCATTTCTGCCGGTGTAGATCAGAGAACCGTCTGAGTAAAGCAGAGAAATATCTCCGTCCTTCAGGGACTGGTTCTCAGAGAGCTCCGGTGTTTTATTCCAGATAAGGTCTCCGTTTTTAATGTTTATGGTTCTGCCCGCATTTTTCGCGACGAGCCCGAAATCGGAGGTTTCGTCAAAATCAAGAGAAAACTCGTCGCTTGGGAAATAGAGCTCGTCCGGAGTCGTGATCTCGATTGAGGTCGTACCGACGACCGCGCCGCCGGAAACATAATCAACGTTGACGACGCCGGTATTCTCATTGGCCGTAAAAACGCCGTCCTCTGTGATCGTACCCAAAGCCGCGCTGTCGGCGGCAAGGGTGAATGAACCGTCAGCGGGAAGGGGCGCGCTGTCGCCGGCGGAATCAACGCCGATCGCAGAGAAGGATACCGTTGAACCGGGCGTATAGAACGTGTTGTTCGGCGTCAGCGCCGCGTGATCGAATTCACCGCTCCCCTTTGCGGAGGAAACAATAAACACCGAGGAGCCGACCGCGCGTTCGACCGCATCCGACGGATTGTTGGAAAGCTCAAGCGCGGATTTGCCCTCGTATTTCGCAAGGTAAGTCGTGGAGCCGCCGCCGTCAAGGTTTACAGCCGTGACACAGCCGAGATCCAGCATAATGGTAGCAAGATCGTAGTCTGAGATGTTGCTGGAAATCGGATAGTTGCGTCCGTCTACCGCTACGATCGTAACAGAACCGTCGGCGCGCATGCCAACGGCGGTCTTCGGCGCGATATTGGATTCGGGATCTTTGCCGGGGCCGGTCCTTTTGCCGTTTTTGATCAGCATATAAAAACCCCCGACGCCCTCTTTGAGCGTACCGAGAATCTCTGCGGTGAGCTTGTCGCCCATCACGAAGCCGCCGTCCTTCGTTACGCCGAAATAGGGTCTGCCGAGCCCTTCTTTATAGACGTTGCCGCTCATCACAAGGCAGCCCGCCGGCTCGCCCGTCTGCATGTTGAACGTATCCGCGTTGAAGGCGGCCACAACGTTGGCGCCGGTAGCGCGCTCGCAGGCGACAGCCTGTTCGCGGACCTTCTGCATCTTCCATTTCGAACCGTTGTAATCCGCATAGCCTGTCATAAAGCTGGCCGTGGAAACAGCGGGTGAAACGTTGACTGCATAGACGACCTCCTGCTGCATGCCGGAGGGCTTGTTGAGTACATACCGGTTTTCGGTAATGCCGGGCGCAATGGCGTACCTTGTGTCGGAGATCTGATAGAAATCCCCGGTTGGTTCATAGGAACCTGCCGCAAGAGCCGTCACATAAGCGCTGCTCAAAACCATGATCATCGCCAGAAGGACAGAGATCACTTTTTTTCGTAGCAAACAAATCATTCCTTTCCAAATTTAGGTAATACTATTATATCATTCATATCTGTCCATTACAATCCGGTAAATCGGAGAAAAGCAAAAGGCATTATTGGACATATTGCTATAAATGAATAAAATCAGCATAATTGTCAATCAGGAAGATTTTCTCTTGCTATTTTTCAGAAAATGCTTTATACTATTATCAAAAAAAAGGAGGTCAATTCGATGGCAGAAATCACAATTACCGCAGACAACTTTGATACGGAAGTCGCTAACGCCTCTGTACCTGTTCTTGTAGATTTTTGGGCGACATGGTGCGGCCCCTGCAAAATGATGGCGCCGGTTCTGGCTGAATTCGCGAAAAAGTACGAAGGCTCCGTAAAGGTCGGGAAAGTAAATGTAGACGAAGAGGATTTACTCGCTTCCCGTTTCGCGATCTCAAGTATTCCGACTCTCATCCTTTTCCGCGACGGCAAGCCCGCAAAGATGACGATGGGCTATCAGCCGCTCGAAAAACTGGAATCGATCCTTTCATGACAGACGTTTCCTTCGGGCGTTCGCACAAAAAACCGCAGTCTCCGCATGATGACGGAGACGCGGTTTTTGTTATTTTTTCAGTACCGTTCCGTTTTCTTTTTCTATCATTCCGCGCAGGTTCTTTATGATTTTTTTTTCGATCCGTGAGATATAGCTCTGTGAGATGCCCAGCGCGTCGGCAACCTCTTTCTGTGTATATTCCCTCGTCAGACCGATCCCGAACCGCATTCTGATGATCCGTTTGTCCCGATCGCTGAGCCGCTCAATACACCGAAGGAGCAGGTTTTTTTCGTCGTCCTCTTCCAGTCTTGCGCTGACGGCGTCCGCTTCCGTCGACAGAATATCGCTGATAAGCAATTCGTTGCCGTCCCAATCCACATTCAGAGGCTCGTCGATCGATACCTCCGTACCGCGGTTTGATATCTTTCGCAAATACATCAGGATCTCATTCTCCACACATCGGCTCGCATAGGTCGCCAGTTTGATGTTTTTATCCGGGCGAAAGGTCTTGACCGCTTTGATAAGCCCGATCGTACCGATCGATATCAGATCTTCAACGGGAACAGGCGCGCTTTCAAATTTTTTCGCTATATATACGACAAGCCTCAGATTATGTACGATCAGCGCTTCGTTTGCGCTGACGTCCCCTGCCGCGATACGCGCGAAGAGCGCCGCTTCCTCTTCTTTTGTCAGTGGAGCAGGAAGCGCGGGGCCGTCGCCGATATAATACAGCTTTTTAATACGCAGAGCCTTTTTCTTACTCAGACGCGTCAAGATCACATCAAGAAGCTTCATACGATCCATCCTTTTCATTTTTTTCACCGAAGCGCCGTCGCGCCGATCAGCGCCTGATACCGATCCTCGCCGAGAGAATCGTCCGAAACGGCAAGACTCGGCGCTTCTATCACTTTTTTCCGGTCATCCAGACTGACTACCGCCTTCGTGGCGGTAAAAGCAGGGAGTAGGACCGAAGCGTTTACACAGGAAACGGGCAGAAGCCTGAATTTTACTTCAGGATCCCCTTTCTCCATGGAACCGCGGATATCCGCAGAGCTTTTATAGCCTATGATACGGTCAGAGATCTCCGGCGCGATCACGATCACGGGTTTATGGGTATACATATCGACAAGCTGATTGCCGCTGTCCATCAAAGCCTGCAGTTTGACCTGACGGTCTTCGTATACAAGTTCCAGATCATAGATCAGGTCGTTCTGAAGCGGTTTGAAAAACGCTTTTTTCAGGATCGCAATAACGCAGTACAAGCCGGCGGAAGCGGCAACAAACGCACCGGCGCCGATATGATAATACGCGAAACCGTTATTGACCTGAAGCAGCTCACTCCCTGTTATCCGCAAAACCGCGTAGCAAACGCCGCAGTAAAGATAATTAACGGAAATAAAAAGCAGAGCGCTTTTCAGCGTTTTTCGGAGCACGGGCGAAGGAAACGCAAGGATCACGATCGACAGCGACATAAGCGTTCTTGTCAGCAGCATCAGATAAACCGGCATTTTCGGGGCCAGAAGGATCAGTGAATAGAAGCCGCCGATAAAAGAAGCCGATATCAGTCTGCCTGCCGACGGTTTCACTACGGAAAACTGTCTTGTTGTCAGAAGCATGATAAACGTCATGATCGTATTGATGAGTATCAGTTCATCCGCATATATGATACGCTGCATACAAGCCACCGTCCGCCGCTGTTGATCTTGCTCTATTATATTCACGGACTGCGAAAAAAAATGTCGCACGTAGGCGAGGCAAAAAAAAAGAGCCGCCATACCGCGGCTCTTTTTTTTTGAGTTTTGAGGGTCAGGCCTGAAGACCGTCGCTGAGATTGGAGATCGCTTCGTCGATCCATTTCGCAATGCCTTCAACACCCTGCGCGAGCGTATCGTCGAGCTCTTTGCCGAAAATGCCGAGGACGAAACCGAAGATCTTTTCTACGATCTTATACACAAAGGCGAATTTCAGCTGCGTTTCATTTACGGGAACGACTTTACCGTCTTCGGTGAGGATGTTGCGCGTGGTCTTCTCTTCTTCCGACGCGGCGGGGACCGGCTCAGCGGGATCGGTATCCTGCGCGTGAACGGCGATACCCATTACGGAAAATACAGTGAGCAGTGCAAGAAACACGGAAAGGATCTTTTTCATTTGTTAGCCTCCAACTTCATATTTTTACAATTGGATTATACACGAAACTTTCAACAAAATCAACATCCTTTTTTCTGTTTTTTGACAGGCAGAAGAGATTTTGGCACAATTCACAAATCCCCCTCATGATTTTTGAGCATATCAACAGGAAGCATCCGCTTTATCCGCACGGAAAAAATAAGCCTTGACAAGCCTTTTATATTATAATAAAATAAAAGAAACTTCGGGTCCGGACAAGGAGGGATCCTTTTTGGATTACGAGATCGACCGTTTGTTTTTACAGGCTGAAACACACGATGAACGCGCCGCCGCAGATATTCTGAAAAACGAACTCTTTCCAAGAACGGGGAAGGGATTTTTTCGGGATTCCTGCGGCGATTCTTTTTCGATCCGTTTTACGCAGGATCATTCTTTTGCCGCCGAAGGCTTTGAGATCCGCGCCGAAGCCAACGGCATAACCCTTCGCGCGAAAGGGCTCAGAGGCCTGATCTTCGCTGTCGGCAGACTGCTCCGCAAAATGACGCCGGCAGAAAACGGCGGCATTCGCGTTTCATGCGCCGTGCTCGGATCTTACTCCCCGAAGAAACCGATCCGCGGGCACCAAACCGGTTTTCGCGGGATCTCGAACACCTACGACGCGTGGGACGCGGCGCAATTCCGCCGTTACGCGCTTGAGCTCATGTTTTTCGGCGCGAACACAGTGGAGCATATTCCCTCTCTCGGGGAAAAACACAACGCTCCCCTGATGCGGTGCGAGCCGAACGAACTGCTGAGGCAGGTGAGCGTTGATTGTGATTCTCTGGATCTTGACCTCTCTCTATGGATCCCGAACGAAGACGCGCCGATCGAAACGCTGATGCGGCGCAGAGAAGCCCTGTTCAGAAGCCTGCGGCGCCTCGACGCGGTGTTTGTTCCCGGTTCCGACCCCGGAGACAGGCCCGCCGAGGAATGCATAGAGATCTGCGCTCGCACGGCAAAGCTGCTGAGCGGCATCCACCCCAAGGCAAAAGTCTGGCCCTCGGCGCAGGCGCCGCACGGTCAGCCTGATTGGGGAGAACGCTTTCTTCAGGCATTTCGTGAGAACGGCGCAGAGCTTGCCGGCGTGATCACCGGTCCGAACCGCGCATTTCCGATCGATACGCTTGCGCAAAAGCTGCCGGCCGGCGTACCGATCCGGTTTTACCCGGATATCACGCATACGCTGCGCTGCGAGCATCCAGTCCATTTCTGGGCCGACGACTGGCACTACGCCTATGCTTCGACTCTCAGCCGCGAATGCGTCGATCCCCGCCCCGAAGAATACGCGCGGCTCCATAAAACGGTTTCGCGTTACACGGTCGGCAGCGTTTCTTATTCCGAAGGCGTAAACGACGATCTGAACAAAGCGGTATGGTCTGCGCTCGAATGGGCTCCGTATACTCCCCTGCGGGAGATCCTTGAGGATTACGCAAGACTCTATCTCTGGGGCGCCGATCCGTCCCTTGCCGCGGACGGGATCCTTGGTCTGGAACAGAACTGGAACGCCGCGCCTGATCTTTCCGCTTCGATCGCGCACACGCTTGCCGTTTGGGAGCGGATCGGAGAGACGGCGCCCGGTCTGCGAAACAACTGGCGATATCTTGCTTTTCTTTTTCGCGCGGTGTGCGACGCTTATATTCGCGCCAGATTCCTTTTTGAATCGGATCTTGTTACGCAGGCTGAAGCTCTTTTGCTTGCAGGCAGACTCTCACAGGCGGAAACCGTGCTTCATTCTTCCTGTCCACAGCAGATCGCTTCGCTTCGCGACAGACTCGACCGTCTTTCGGATCTTCTTTTTGAAACGATCGGCATGCAGCTGTCCGTCAGCCGTCACGGCGCCTCCGGCTGGGAGCGCGGCGCAACGCTTGACACGATAGACAGACCGATCACAGACAGAGAATGGCTTTGCGACAGACTTCTCGCCGCGAAGAAAACCGACGATCCCGCAGGGTTCATGAAGAGATGCGTCTGCCGCAACCGTATGGGCGACGGGGACTTCTACTTCTCTTTCGCGCTGGACGGTCAGGCAGCGCTCGGCGCCGCACAGGCGCCGGATCCTTATATGGATTTTCAGGGCGACAGGCCGAACGTAAACAACGGCACGCTGCCCGTCTGCCTTCAGAAGCTGTTTGACCACACAGAGATCAGCGCCTGTATCGCAGGGCTTGCATGCGGGGCCGATTATGAATTGCGCGTCACATATAAACTTCCCGCGCCGGTTTCGCGGGATCTCCTCGTCAGCGCGAACGGACATATCATCTATCAGGGACCGTCCTTCGGCGGCCAAACAGACGAAACGTTTACCCGTGATCTTCTGCCGGATGGATTTGTCGCCGTCTGTTATTCGCTGCCGGGCCGCGTCATAGAGAACGGGATTCTGCGTCTTAAGATCACGGAACCTGTTTCCGGGATCAAGGTCGCTGAATTTTCAGTCAGAAAAAAGGAGGCGCTTCGCGCATGAACACAAAAAAAATGCTCGGGAACGCCGCCGTGATCGGCGCCGCCGCGGCGATCGGCGCAAAACTCCGCCCTCAGATCAAAGAGACCCTTCGACACGCGGCTTCCGGTATGCACATTCAGCGAAAGGCGGGCGATGCCGTTAACGGCATGCTTTCGTCTTTGTCGGCTCATGTTTCGGATGAGGCGATTCCCTCGTTTTTCCCCGGGGATCTTGACGATCATTTTGAAGGGAGCGGTTTCTTTCTTTCAAAGCCCGCCGCAAACGCGCAATGGAGGATCGGTTACGCAAAACAAAGCATTCTTCCCTACGACATAAAAGGGCCGCTTTATCTCGGCGGATATCTCAGCATGCCGCCAAACCGCGTTTCCGGCGTACTGGACGATCTGACCGTCCGCGCGACCGCTCTTTCGGATACAAGCGGACGCGGCGTGCACGTTTTTGCGGCGATCGATTGCGTAGGTCTATCCAATACGGACGTCAGAACGATCCGCGGTCTGTTACAAACAGAGGTATCCGCGTACAACATCGAATCCATCCAGATATCCGCCACGCACTGCCATTCGGGCGTCGATACAATGGGTCTTTGGGGCGATCTGTTTCAGGCGCTGAAAAAGAACCCCCGTCTCGTCAAAAAGAAAAAAACCGCCCCGGACGCCGTTTCCGGTAAAAACCCGGAGTTTATGGATCATCTCTTTCAGACTGTCGCCTTTTGCGTCAGAAAGGCGCTTTCAGATATGACGCCGGGAACAGCCGAATTTGCGGCGCTGGACGGTTCCGCTTTCGCGCGCGACAAACGCCCGCCGGACGTGCTCGACCCAACCGTCACGGTTGTCCGCTTTCTTCCTGAAGGCAAAAAACCGCTGATTTGGACCGTTTTCGGCGCGCACCCTACCAGTTTCGGAAGCGCACAGCGCGAGATAAGCGCGGATTATCCCTATTATCTCTGCCGCGCGCTCGAAAACGCAGGCTTTGAGGCGGCATTCTTTCAGGGCGCCGAGGCGGCCGTGGCGACAGACCGCTCCGTTTCCGATCGGCCGGGGATGACGCGAACCGAAAGCATCATACATTATGGGGAAGCTCTCGCAGAGCTTGTTCTGCAGGCTGACGCCGGCGCGTTCAAACCGCTGGAGCCTCTGCTGAACATAAGGATATCTCCGGTCTTGCTGCCCGCAAAAAATCCGCTTCTTCTGCTTGCGGCAAAGCTGAAGCTTGTTAACAATACGCTTTATAAGTTCCCGGCCGGGCCCGATCATACGGATTATTTCTTCCGAACCGAGGTCGGCTACGCCGAATTCGGCAGAGATCTGCGATTTGCGCTGATCCCCGGGGAACTGATGCCCGAGCTTGTTTCCGGCGGAACAAAAACGGCGTCAGAGAGCTGGAGCGGCGCGGATTTTCCCTTTCCGCCGATGCAGACTGCCGTAACGGGGCGACTCGCTGTGATAGGCCTTTGCAGCGACTGTATCGGCTACATTGTGCCGGACAATGACTACGGCAGCTTTTTTGCGCCGCTCCATTATGAAGAAGCTGTCTCCCCCGGCCCGGGAACCGCTTCCCATATCGTACAGGCATTTCTGCGTACGGTGGAATCCGGCCGGCGCAGTATTGCGGATACATCAGCAGATCAGTGAGGTAAAAAATGGAACAGGAAATCGGATCTGAAAACAAACCTATTTCCGCCGTCATCGTCGGCGGCGGTCACCGTTCGATCATCTACGGGGATTACTCGCTCAAACACCCCGACGAGCTCAGGATCGTGGGCATCGCGGATCCGAACGGAGAACGCCGCAGGATGGCGGCGGCGCGCTACGGTTTTTCGGCGGACCGCTGCTTTGAAGACGCCGAAGCCCTTGCCCACGTGCCCAAGTTTGCGGACGCCGTTATCAACGGCACGATGGACCGTCAGCATTTTGAGACGGCGGCGCCTCTCCTTCGGCGCGGATACGATATGCTGCTCGAAAAACCTTTCTCCGTAAACGAAGCGGAAATGCGCGATCTGATGCGGATCATACATGAAACAGGAACAAAGGTCATGATCTGTCATGTTCTGCGGTACGCCCCGTTTTATCTGTCCGTCAAAGAGCGCGTCGCTTCGGGAGAACTCGGCGAGATCCTGAACATTCAGACGTCGGAGCATGTGAGCTACCACCATCTCTCCACTTCCTATGTACGCGGCAAATGGGCGAATTCCGACGTATGCAAAACATCCATGCTGCTCGCGAAAAGCTGTCACGATATCGATATCATGATGTGGATGATGCAGCCGGACATGCCCGCCGCCGTATCCTCTTTCGGTTCACAGATGCAGTTCCGGCCTGAAAATGCACCGAAAAACGCGGCGGACCGCTGTGTGCCGGACTGTCCGCTCGTTGAAAGCTGCCGTTATTCGGCAAAACGCCTGTACCTTGATCATCCGGATCATTGGATCTGCTATGTATGGTCTTCGATCGAAGACCTTACCGATCCGACGGATGAAGACCGGCAGAGATCCTTTGCCCAGGGCAACCCTTACAACCGCTGCATATACAAATGCGGCAACAACGTAGTGGACCACCAATCCGTTCTGGTGCGGTTTGCTTCGGGCGCGACCGGCACGCACAACATGATCGGCGGAGCGGCAAAAAGCGAAAGACGCATCCATATCATCGGCACGCGCGGCGAGATCAGCGGCGTATTCGAAGACAACCGTTATACGGTAAAAAAGATTGACCCGGAACCCGACTGCGGTTATACGGAAGAAACAGTGGATCTTTCGGCAGAGGAAGAAGGACACGGCGGCGGCGACGACGCGCTGACCGCAGATTTTATCCGCTATGTCCGCACAGGCAAACAGTCGCTCTCCTGTACGGCGATCGAAAACTCCATCGCAGGACATCTGACCGTGTTCCTTGCCGACAGCTCCCGCGAAAACGGCGGTCAGGTCCGCCCCATCGATTTTACGCCTTACCAATAAAAAAAACGGAACACAATCAACCTTCTGTCATATGGTATAGTGAAGTTCTTCGGATCCTCAAATACCGTAAACAGGAGGTTTTTCTTATGGCAGATATCCCCGTGAACCAGATCCAACCGGAAAGCGAAGCGAACCGGTCCGGTCAGAACGCTGCGATCGGCGAAAGCGTATGCGTAGACACGGCGCGCGTATATGACTCATGCGCGGATAAGGAATGCATCGCCAACCTGCGCGTCTACTTCACCGAAGAGGCCGAACAGATCCTTGAAGGCGCTTCTACAGTCCGCTGCAGAGGCTGCGAGGTGCTGAACGTCTACTCCGAGATCGAGAAAGTACCGTTCAACACCGGATTCTACTCGGTAGACAATACGTTCTTTTTCCGTGTGACGCTCGACGCGTTTACAGGTCCCGGCGTTCAGCCGCAAACCGTATCCGGTCTTTGCACGCACTCGAAAAAATCGATCCTTTACGGTTCGGAAGGCAGCGTAAAGATCTTTTCTTCCGAGTATACAGCCGGCGGCAGCGACGCACAGGCGATCCCTGCCGTAACAAACCCGCGCGCAAAGATCCAGGTCGCCTCCCCCATCTGTCTCGACGCCCGCTTCTGCTCGCTTCAGGACTGTGTAGACAACATCGCGGATCCCGAGCAGACTGTGCCGGA
>CADBOC010000321.1 GCA_902796175.1 Oscillospiraceae bacterium
CAGGCTCTTGCATAGGCAAAACGCCCCATCCCCGATGCTCGTCAGCCCCTCCGGCAGGGCGACGCTTGTCAGGCTCTCGCACCAGGAAAACGCCTCATTCCCAATGCTCGTCAGATCCTCCGGCAGGGTGACGCTTGTCAGGCTCCTGCATTCGTAAAACGCCCGATCCCCGATGCTCGTCAGCCCCTCCGGCAGGGTGACGCTTGTCAGGCTCTCGCACCCAGAAAACGCACAAGACCCGATGTTCGTCAGCCCCTCCGGCAGGGCGACGCCCGTCAGGCTATGGCAATCCTCAAACGCCCAATTCCCGATGCTCGTCAGCCCCTCCGGCAGGGCGACGTTTCCGCCTTTTCCAAAATAGTCAAACAGAATCCCTTTCAAAATCACAAAGCCATTGGCGTCGGCAAGGTTTTTGCACCCTCGAAACGCCGAACCCCCGATGCTCGTCAGCCCCTCCGGCAGGGTGACGCTTATCAGGCTCCGGCAATACGCAAACGCCTCTTTCCCGATGCTAGTCACCCCGTCGGGAACGACAACGACCGCATCCTTTCCTTTGTATTTTTTCAGCACGCCGTTTTTAATCACAAAATCGTTTTGGTTGCTCATGATCTCTCCTCCGTTTTCTTGACTTCCTGATTGCATCGTCTTGCGACGGCGCGTTTATAGTTGTTGGCACGGCTGCACAGCTCGCGGGCGAGGGCCTGTCCGTTTCCCGCAAGCCCGCGCAGCTCTTCGGCGGTGGGGCTCTGCTTCATCACCGCGCGGATCGGGCGGTCCGTGTTCTTCCTTCCGCACGGCGCTCCGCCCGATCGGACCGTCCGAATAACACTTATAAAACTGCACGTACCGTACCGGAAGGATCACGATCCGAAACATTTACGCCGACCTCAGGCATATGTTCCACGTCACTTCCGTCAAGGTCGGAATAACAGCTTCCTGTGCAAAAGGATCATTTTTCGTTATCGACGACCGTAATATCCGCATTGAAAGCGTTCCCCAAAATATTTCTGAGACGCTTGATATTCGGCGTATGCGGAGCATTTGGGGCAACCGTTCTGATCACGTCCGCATAATCCGTCTCCGGCAAAACACAGATCATATCCAAACGGAACTTTGCTCTTGACGCCCCGACGTAAAACTGCATCCCGTTTTTGCCGACAAAAGAACGCTTGTTCAGGTCAATAAACACAACGGCGTCCGCTTCAAGCCCTTTGAAGCGTTTGCAGGTCGTAACTCTGAAGGTTTTACGCCGGTATGCATACGAGTAATAATCTGCACCTCCCTGCTGCGTTATCTGTTCCGCGATCAAAGAGCGTTCTGCTGCTACCGGCGTAAGGATCACGATATCGGTAATGCCTTGTTCAATATATCCGTCCAAAACTGTGTTCAAAGCCCTTTGCACTTTCTCCGGGGAATCGACCAGTCTGAGCACAGGATTTACAGGCTCTTCCCAGGTGCAAGCCGTGGATAATCTGATCGCTTTGTTCTTATTATCCCTCAGCGGCGTGACGGATGTTTTGGCGATCTCTTTTGTGTTTCTGCAGTTTACGCGCAGAGTCAAGCGGCAGTCGCAGTGTTCGATACAATCCGGCAGCGCGTAATCCACATCCGACTGGCCCTGGATCATCTGATACTTGTCGTAAAACAGATAAAAAGTGCCGTGGATCTCCTGCGCGACCAGCATCAGCGAATCGATAACAGAACAGTTATTCTGTGCCAGATCCTTATCGACGCCGGCGTCTACCAGCCCAAAATCCTGCCCTTCATCCACAATGACATGCCGATATCCGAACTTGGAAGCATCGGTCATACATTCCCCGAGCCAATCGATCAGGCCGTCAAAATCCTGATGATTCCCGGTAACTTGTTTTGTAAATTTGGAAATCGTCAAAAAATCGACGTTCCTGAACTGATCCCGATACGTCTGATCCGGATCTTGTTTATGCAAACGCGTCAGTTCATCACACAAAAGCCGGTTGTAGCATAAGAACAAGACCGGTTCGCCGTTCATACTGTGGCGGCGAGCTTTTTCCACTGCGATCATTGTTTTTCCCGTACCGGCGGCGCCGTTGATCACGGCACAATCCTGTTCCTCCAGAAAATCCAGAAGCCGATACTGTTCCCGAAGAAGCTGATTCATCTGATCTGCGGCGGCAAGGGTCTTCGCCTTGGGAGAAGGGATCAGGTTGAAATGCGGGCACAAAACGGCGTCCAAAAGCAATTTGAACTCTTGCTCGCTCAGCCCTTCCTTAACGCCGTTGATACGCTCACTTGGCAAAAGCACAGAAAACATTTTCGTGATCTTGGGCAGAGGATCGGCAAGATCGTCGGCAAACATTGTGATCCGTGCGTCCGCGTCCTCCGGCAAACCGCGAAAAGACAGAAAGTCTTTTTCAAACAGATCGATAAAAACGACCCCGTGCAGCACTTTGCACTTCTCTGCAAGTGCGCGAACAGCCGGATTTGAGTGTACGATCATCTTATCGCGCAGCGCGCGTTTTGCGGAAGCGATCTGAGCGTAAGGACCTCCGTGTTTCATTTCGTGCCCGCTGCTGTAATACCATGTTCGATCCTCATAACGAATATGCGCTCCGGCCTTTGCCTCCAGGCAGAGAATCCCTTTTTCCCTGTTTGCGATCACGAAATCGATCTCACGCTCATAGAGCGTACCTGCGTGCACGACGGTCTCGCTGACGGAATGAAATACGTAATAATCTTCCGGCAGTTTCTCCAAAGCAGTAAATACCAGGCCCTCTTTACTGGCCGGGTCAAAATCTTTCGGGCGTAACGGGATCATATGTGCGGGCATATTCAATCTCCTTTCTTGATCACATGCGCGAGGACCGTGTCCGGCACAAGGGTATCATCCAGATAATAGCAATACCAGTTATACTGTTTCATAAGCTCATACTGTGCATGATCCCCGGGGGCAAAAAGCGCCACACGGGAAGCCGGCCAGAACAATTCCGGCCACACATCTGTTGAGGCAGGCAAACAGCGATCCATCAGAGGATGTTCAAAACGTCCTCGTTCCGCAGCCGCGTACAGAACGTCTATGGCGTACTGCTCAGTTTCATCCTCCGTTGTCTCCCGCAGCGTTCTGAGCGCCTGCAGCGTATCCGGTTCTGCTGCGGTTTCGGGGGCAGTGTAAGACAGGATGTGCGTTCCTGTTTTTTCGAGAACAGTGCCGGGGACTTTTACGTCAGACGCTGCAGGATGAGATGCATTCTCATCCAACAGCCATGACAGATATCTGAACGCTGCCCCTCTTGAAAGCGCATCGTGGAAATACTGGTTGGAATACGTACGCAGACATCCGTAACAGGAGGTTTCCTCAGAACAGCCGCATTTCCCGGACACCTTGTTCTTTGCCTCGCGCAACACTTTTTCCAAAGAAGCGTAGATACGTTTTACGAAACCCGACCCGCCCGGCGTATCGTCAAACAGGATGAGATCGCCGGAAAGATCGACACAGCCGTTGATATCTTCACGACTGATCTCCAGCGCGCTGCAAGCGCCTTCGATCACAGCATAAAGGATCGACAGTTGCCGATCGTGCTTTTCGCTACCGGACGTCAAAGGAAAGCTTGCGTCACAGTGAGGAAGCGATATCTTAAGGATATCCGTGGAAAAAGAATGCCCGAGAGAAACGCCCGCAAGAGAACAGGTGCATTTGCGGGAATATTTGTTTTCATGACCTCGTACCGGTTTTTTCTTTACAGGATCTGTTGTGAAACCGCAGAGAGGACACACCAGAAAACCTCTTCCCGCTGTTCCCTGATTCAGGACAAAAAGCTTTCCTCCCGGAGAATACACTTTCAGGATCTGTTTGCCGCAAAGATCGGCGTTTTCTTCCATTGCCTCGGCTTTTTGTTGCTGCGTCCTGTTCTCGATCCCCCAGAACTGCAACTGGGTTGAATAATAGAGCCCCGGCTTATTATCCCCTACCGGTTTTGGCTTTTTATCGATATTTGTGGAAAAACCGAACAGCGGCACGATGAATTTTCTTGCATTCATCCGTGTACCGCAGTTGGTACAGTTCTTTTTGGGGGCTGTCTGAAGATCGGCGGTGACTTCTTTTACGCCTTCCTCAGGCGGAAGGATCCGCAGGCAATGCGGGCATTCATAATAGATATACGTCGGCCAGCTTTTATTCGGAACGGTATTGATCGCGTAGCTGGACCAGATCTTCCCGTTTGCTACCACCTGCGCCGGCGGGGCAAATTCACTGATCGCCTGTTTAAGGTCGCGAGAGAGATCGATCTTTTTTGCTTCTTCCTTTTCGCCGCTCAAGATATCCAAAGAAACCGTATCAATGGGGAAACCGTACTTCGGCAGCACGCTTTTCGAGCTCAGAAAGCTCAGCGATGGTTCGCTTTCCAGCGTAGTAATCAGATCGCTCGCAGCGCCCGCTTTCGCACGTTCTTTTTTGCTGGAGATATCCATATTCTCTATAAAACCGCGAAGACCTTCCAGATCGCTCTGCCGTTCGGCGATCGCTCTGGTAAGGCTGCCTTCCGGTCCGGTGATATCGTCTGTAAAGCTCCACCGATCCACACCGAGCGCGGCACAGATCTCCGCGGGAAAAGTGTTATGTATTCTTTCCAGCAGATCTGCCGGGTGTTTCTGCAGAAGGGCTCTCAAAGCGGTCGCCATATCTTCTTCTGCAACGATGCGCTTTGTGTTTTCTCTGAAATACTCCGGTCTCTGTTTGAAAAACCACGCAACAACGATGGAGTTGAGATGTCTTCTCGCGATCTTATCGTTTGTGATCTCCAGGATCGGCGCGCTGATCCTGCCTGCGATGATCTTTGACGGATCCTGGAAAAAAGTCATATCATGGCTGCTTCTGCGGGCAAAGGTCACCGAAAACGCCGCGGAGGACGTACGCCGGCCGGCGCGACCGGCGCGCTGGATATAATTTGCTGTTTCCGGCGGTACATTACGCTGGAAAGTCGCCTCCAATTCACCCACGTCCACGCCCATCTCAAAGGTAGTGGAACAGCTGAGCACATTGATCCTTCCCTCTTCAAAATCCTTTTGGTAATCTCCTGCTGTTTTTGAAGAAAGCTGCGCGGTATGCTCTCTGGCCTCCATCGGGATCAGCTTTGTACAGGAAAACAGCCCTTTGTAATATGGTTTGTCCTGGGCGGTCTCTGCCGATATCGGTTCCAATTCACCGTCACACTTCATCGACGGGCAAATGCGGCCGACAGAATAGTCAAATACCTTGCCGCATTTTTTGCACCGATACATCCGATCGGTCTTTTTTATGCGTGAAACGCGCCATTTTGCGTAATTCAGGATGTATACGGTACCGGCCTGTCCGGCAGTGGTCTTCCGGATCAGCCCCCTGTCTTCCAACTTCAACAACAGTTTATACAGCGTGATCAGATTTGTACGGGCGGCAGATTCTGCTTCGCTGCCGGACAGACCGCTTTTTCCGGCAAGCTTCAGTAAAACACTCAAACGCTTGTTTTGCTTATTGTTCTCCGGAACAAAACCGTAGATGTATCCCTGGCTGTTTTTCTCCGGGCCGCTTTCACGAAAATACCCGCTGTGATTGCGCGGCGAAAAGAATTCGTCAGAGGCGTGTATGTCATCCGGATATTTTACCGCGCCTTTCTGCCGCAGGGTATCCATCAGCAAACGGATCAGGTTTCTCAGATCATCTCCCGCTGCGCCGGCGATGTTCAGATCTGCACGCAACTGAGGCAACTCCGGAACGATACGGATATAGCCAAGTCCCTCCAACCCGGTGGCGGCATCGGGGGTCAGGAATTCCTGCATTACGTACCTGGCAGCGATCTGCTTTTTTTGTATATCCGACAGGTCCGACCGATTTTCAAGGTCGAAGGAGTACAGTCTGTGCTTATCGGCATATTGCCAGACTCTTGTGATAAGATCGTCCATCAGCAGGCTTTCGTTTTCGGCTTCTTCAAGGCATTGCAGGATAACTTTGCGCCACATGATCAGCCGGTACTTCTGTTCAAAGAATCCTGCAAAAAACGCCGCTTCCTGACGGTTATCCGAAAAGATCAGAAGCTTTCTGCCGCTTTCATCCGTTTCCTGCGGCACTTCGTCCGCAGGTGTTTCATCGGCGAAAAGATCGTCAAAAAAGCTGTTTTCGGAAACGTCCGGACCGGCTGCCGATCCTGCTTCTTCTGTTTTTTGCGGTCTGGGCGGGATCGCTTCATACAGGCTTTTTGCCACTGCAAAAGTGGCGGGCTGATTCGCTGTTAAGAACCGTTTCAGAAGGCCTTTTCTGGTCGCGCCGCAGCAGGGACAACAGTTCGACTCGTAGCTTTTTCCGGTGTATTTCAGGTTATAAACGGTAACGATCTTTCTGCCGTCTTTCACATCGCAGCAATCCGGAGCGGGGTTTTCCGCAAACGGTGTGATCCTGCCGCAGGCAAGGCATAAACGGTATTTGTCCAGTTCCCCCATATTGGATGTTACTTCTGTGTCGTCGTCATCATCGAAAGCAGAAAGAGTCAGCGCATCCTGATCCGAAACAAAGTAGTATTCCGGTTTTTCCGTGCTGCTCGTCTGAACGAGTCGGGCGCCCGGACCGGCGTGCTCAGTCTTGCCGATCAGATAATCCTGTCCGCATCTCTGGCAGTTCGCAAGCTCAAATACAGAAAATGCCGTTCCGTTTTCAACAGACAATTCACGTCGATCCAGAAAGACCCTTTTTTGCGGATAAAACTGAACGAACATTCCTTCCAGCGATTTTATAAAAAGATGATACCGTGCAGGCAGCAGAGCCGCTTCGAACTCGCTTTTTTTTGCTGCAGCCGCGAGTTCGATCAGATCCACCAAGGCAGACAGCCTTTCCTCTTTTTCGGGCAGATCGGCAAACACCCTGTCAGCGATCTCGTCGATCCGTTTGGGCCTGCCGCGCAATACGTCATATACGGAAAACAGCCTCAGGTCTTTGCTTAACGCGTCTGTAAGGATCGAGCCTTTTTCAAATTCTTCTTTGGTCGAGGTTTGCTCTTTGAGCCGACGGTAATCCTCGGGTAAAAACGGGCGCACATCAGGGGGCGGGATCATGTCCCGTCTTTTTGTGGTGATGACATCCTCCGCGGAAAAAGGTTCGCCGAAAAGATGTTCCGCAAATCCGGCAAGATCGGCTTTCCCGTCTTCACTGCCCAGCGTCGCGCTTGTGGCAATACAGGTAAAAGGATCTGCACGTACTCTGCGGATCCGTTCTTTCAGCTTGCGCAGCAGAAAAGCGATCTCCGTCCCGGTGGCGCCCTTATATGTATGCGCCTCGTCGATCACGATAAACCGCCAGTGCCTGGCGGAATCGTTGTCGAAAAACGGAGCGGTATCCGGTCGAAGCAGCAGATACTCCAGCATCGCATAGTTTGTAAGCAGGATGTGCGGCGGAGTTTCGATCATTTTATCGCGGCACATAAACTCGTTGGGCAGTGATCTGCGCAGATCCGGTTCGCTGTCGCCGTGATGAGCCTGATCGTATTCTCTGTGCAGCCGCTCCTCCGCCTGCAGAACAGTTTCATTCTTTTTTTTATAAGGCGTTTCTCCGGTATACCTGCCGAAAGTGATATCCGGATAATTCCGCAGAAGTTTGCGGAGCTTTTTTTGCTGATCGTTCGCAAGCGCGTTCATAGGAAAAATAAGCAGCGCGCGCACGCCCGGATCCAGAGTTCCCGCCTCTTTTTCCCGCATGATAGCATCGAAGACCGGATACAGATAGCATTCGGTTTTGCCGGAACCTGTTCCTGTGGATACCACCATGTTCCGTTTTTCCGTTATGATCTTACGCAAAGCGCTTTCCTGGTGGATACGCAAATGCCAGTCTTCATAATGAACGCTTTTTCCCATTCTTTCAAATTCTGTGCTGATCAGGCCCTGTTCGGCAAGGTCTTTCAGGCGCGCGCCTTCTACAAAGGGAAGCGTAGGTTCAAGATAAGGTCCTTTTACAAAATCCGTTTCCGCGATCCTCTTTCGGGCAAGCGCGGTTATTTGCGGATCGGTAACGGTAAGAATAGAGGCAAGATAATCCAGATAATCTCTTCTGATCTTATCGGTCGTTTCTCTGGGGTTCATCGACATAGCTTTTCCTCCTTCCGGACAAGGAACAGATAGACTGCGGCCATCATATGATCCCGCTTTGTCATCTTCGGTGCGATATCAAGAGCAACGCATAAAAACTGCTCCGCGCTCCGCCGTTTCTCTTCCGGGATACGGATCTCAGGCGGGAGCTGAACAAGGAGCGAGGCGATCCCAAGCACGCAGAAAAACCGTGCGGGGATCAGGCTTGTAAGGTTCATCGCAGGAGAATCGTGATAGCGCTTTTTTATTGCGGCGCCGTAGTCCGCAATAAAGCCGTTTTTCTTTTTCAGTTCGTTCCATGCCGCAACGATATCCGGGATAAACGTTTCCTGCGCAAACCGCATGGCGTCGGCGGTGTTCTGTTTCAGGTTGAGTTCTCTGTCGTGATTCTGTTTAAACCAGTTCAGATATTGATCCACATATCGGATCTGCCAGAAGTATATGCCGATATCAGGCTTTTTGGACATATCCAGATACGGTGTTTTCGTGTTGTACACGATCATATTCTGGATCGGCTGCATATCACCGGAGATCTCGCCGGAAAGGCGGACGGTGACTTGCGCGCCGGTTTCCTCCCGCAGAAATCTCCTCTGTTCCCGTGCGACCGCGGACGGGTCGTCCGTTCCCTGTACGATCAGCATTTTCCGCAGCGCCTCTGCGCCGATCAGTTCACGGTATTTGCTCGGAAGGATCGCCGTTCGGATGGATCCGTCGCCGTGCATCTTCATCAGCAGCGACAATTCCGGAGAAACAGCGTCGAGCTGTTCTCCAAGTAAATATGCATCCCCGGGCAAAGAAAACAAATAAAGATGAAACGTCTGAACACACAGGCTGAAGATCTCCTGCGAACAGTGACGATCCAACAGCAATCGGATCAGCTGCGTACGGTCGGCGCCGCTGAGAGCGATCCGAGAAAAACGCCGCAGATGATCAAGAACGACCTGCTGCTGCCAGCGGACCTTTTCGATCGAAGCATAGTATACCAGGGAAATGAGGATCTCAAGATCGTTGACAGAAAGATCCTCATTTTGATGCGGGCGAACAAAATGGGAAAACTGTTTTATGCTGGTCAGCGAAGAAACGTTCTGCTGCGCTGTTTTTTTCAGCCGATGGATTATCTCCCACCAAAACAACACCAACCAGGAAGAAAGATCTTCCGGTCGAGGCGGTATGCGGTGCTGCCGAACAAGCAGCATCGGCGTATCTGAAGATAAGTTGAACCCCTCGTCCGCTTCGTCCGCAAACAGCGATCCTTCGGCTGTATCGACGTCAAGCATATACAAACCGTCGGGCAGTGGTGAACTGCAGGGGTAGCCCAGCTTTGATCTGTCTTGATTGAACCGGGCAGATGCCCCGGAAAATCGAAAAACGGATCCGTCGCTGAATTTTGTCAGGATCAGATCTCTGCGGCCGTCAGCTCCCGCAACAACAAGAAAACGATTGCCCTGCGAGGGCTGGTAAACGGGCAGGCCGGAAAACTTCGCTTTTTTGCGGACCGTGATCAGGGGAAGCGGTTTATCCTCTCCTTCGCACCACAGTTCAAAAACCGCGGGCAACGAACAATTACGGAGCGTATCCGAAAAGCCGGTAAGATCGATATTCACACAGCCGTTGCGCAGAAACGGAACGGTTCGGCTTTGCTCGGTCCCGTTTTGTGTGCAAAGAGAGAGACTGTATCCCTTTTTCGCAAAATCACCGAACGCCTCCAGACAAAGCCAACAGGGCGATTCAAAAAATGTGTCAGGTTCCAGCTTCACGGTTTTTTCGGTAGCGGAGTCAATGATCATACCGTTCCGATCTACCGTTATGATCTCTGCAGGTCGCAGGGGGATCGTAAAGCGGCAACCGAAATCGTCTATTTGATCGGCATGCAGCAAAACGCCGCGGAGCAAGCCTATGTCAGCCGGACAGGCAACAATGTATTCTGTCTCGTTTTGGTTTACGATACAGTTCTCGAATTCCATCGTCCAACCGTCGACCTTACGGAATCGTACTGTTTTTTTCTGTTTTCTGTCAAGCGCGTCCTGCCAGCTGATCGCGCCCGCGCCTGTCATGCTGATTTTTGGCACATAAGAAAACTCAAGTTGTTTGAGGAACCGGTCGCCATGATACAGCCGGACGCAGTGATCTCCGTATGAAGGAATATCCTTTTTTGACATTGGGATCGATGCGGAATCCTCCGTAAGGTATTCTGACACCGGGATCCTGCGGGCGTCGTTATTGATCCTGATAAAAAGGTCATCCGCAAAGAATCCCCTGTCCAGCGCAACGGTTATGATCGGGAGCTCGGTAAAAACACATGCTTCCTGCGGCATATCGAACAGTGTTGCGCCTGAAAGGCATAGCTCTGCTTGAGGTCGCCCCCGAAGGATCAATGGTTTTTCCGAAGAACGACAGCAGAACTCCGCGTCACGGCCGGTAGGTCTGACCGTCAGGAAGATGTATCCATTCATTCCGGTGGGATAGGACTGAAACGCCGTATCGATATCGGTCCCTGATATACTTACGGAATCGGAACAAACGAGATTGAAATGCGGCGCAGGCAAATATGCAGGACGGATCAGCCTGCCTGCTGCGTTGAACATCAAGACGCCTTTTGCCGGGATACCCGCTACGGTATAGGGATCGGCCAGTTTATCACCGAATCCGTCTTCATCCAGAAGCCGGATCGTATATTCCTCCGCCGGAGCGACGGGAACCATGATCTGTTCCACATACCTTCGTCCTTCGGAGCCGAAAACCGTCATACGCCTTTTTGTGCGGAATCCGTTGTCGGTTTCGATCTCCCACGACACTTCATCGACCCATTCTTCCGTAAGAACTGTGTGCGGAAGCACCATACACAATCCAAGCCTGCCGTCGTCAAACGTCAGATACGGTCGCATCTGGAACTCCTGCCGCTTTCGCGCGGAAACTTTGTCCCGCTGTTGTTCGGTTTCTTTCCAAACCCGATAACGGTCTGCATACTTCGCGTCCCCCGCCGCATTGTGGTCAACACAACGGATCGCATCGTGGGCTTCGATCACGTAATCTATCGCACGGTCATCGCGAAAGCTCTGCAAGAAACGAAACATCGGTCTGCGGATCGCGTAAGACCTGCTTGCAAGCAGATCTTCGATCACTCCGATGGGATCGAAACGCGAATGGGTGTCATATTTCAGAACGTAAAACAGATCCCCCAGATTGCTTTCGGGAGGGAGTCCCGCTTCGTAAATGATCGGATCCAGATACTTACGTCCGCCGGCTGCTTCAGAAAGATCAAATCCGTTTTCTTCAAAAGCTTTCAGTATACAGGTCCCGAATATTACCTCGTTTGCGGGGGTGTTCGGCAAACCGAGTTTTTTCAAAAAGAGCGTCCAAAAATTATAATTGAATTCATAGCGGATCAGAAATACGGCGAACGTGGTCAAACAGACCGGGAATCGCTGACAGAGTGATCCTATGTCAGACGGATCGTCCTGAAGAAACCCGGCAAGCGCTTCGCCAAGCGCGTCGTATTCCTCTTTTTTCAGGTCGATATCGCCCCATAGCTCATGTCCGTTTATTTTTTTGCGCAGAAGGGTCTCGATGGAATGAAGTTTTGATTCGACTGCGACCGGCATGGTTTTCGTCTCCTTTGAAAAAACATCGTTCATTCTGCTTCATATTATAGTAGAAACTTCGATCTGATGCAAGCGTCCGAAGCAGATGACCTCACAATTCCGGCGTAGATCCGGCCGTACGCCGGTCGTACAAACACACATAAGCCCCGAAAGCCGTGTGCGGAACAAAAAGGAAGTGCACGATCGGTCATGCATGATCCGAAGGTTCTTGTTCACAGATCCCGCGTCAACAAAGCCGTTTTTCAGCATATCCGCAAGGGCTTGCACGCTCTTTGCGTTCCCAAGCTGCTTGGGGCTGACGGACATTTCCGGTCCGCTGAAGTCGCCAGGCGCTCCCTTGCCGCGGGGATAGGATCCCTGAAGTTGACGCGGCTTCCGTTCGTCAGTTCAAAGCTGATTTCCGGAACAAAGCTGCCGGAGGAACTGTTGGCAAAAAAAACGGTTCGGATCTTCATTGTCGGCTTTCCTTTCGTTGATCGGTCCTTCTTTTTTTGCTACGTCAAAAAAGGACTCGCTTCTGTGTGTTCTTCTGATAAAAAACCGTTCAGATCGCTTGGAATTGAAGTCCGGTTATTATGCGTATCGTTCTGCGAAGCTTCCCGCCGGAACGAAAAAGGTACTCAAATCTGTTGATATTTGGTCATATCGATGTTATGTCTTGCCCTATTACAGATTTTTATATGTTTTAGTGGCGGGATCATAGATTTTGCCCCCAAGAATCAGGATCATCATCTTCGTATCCCTGATAGGTGAATTGAAGTGTCAATATAACATCAGTCTACCGTAGGACTTGATAAAAGACGAAAAGACGTTTGTTTCCTGCAAATGGGGGAAAAGCATCTTGACACGGTGTCAAAGCACATGTATAATCAGAGCGCCGGCCCGGAACCGGCATGCTCGGACGGGGCGAGCGCGGCCGGATCGAGAGAACGGGCGCCGCGGAACCGATCGCGCGGAAAAGAGAAGAAACGGCCGGCGTCTGTGACGGGCTTTGCCGGATACGGGCGCTTTCGGGAGTTCCCGCGCGCCATGGAGGCGCGGCGCCCCGCGCGACATAAAGCGGCCGATCTCCGCCTTAAGCATATCTGTTTGGAAGGAGTTTATGGAAAGTGAAAAAGAGTATCATTGTGATCGCGCTGTGTCTGGCGTTCTGTCTCCTTCCGGCAGGATGCGCCGAAAAGCATGCCCGAACAGAAGGCGGCGCCGGGACCCCCGCGCGGCAGACCGGCGGGGCTGAGACGGAGGGAGCCCGGGCGGAGACCGCCGCGCAAGCGGCGACGGTCTGGTTTACGTCCGATATCACGGCGCAGGGGCTGGTGAAAGTCTATGAGGCGCTTGGGTGGAAGCCGGCGGGCAGGACGGCTGTCAAGATCTCCACCGGCGAACCGCCGGCCAGCAATTATCTGCGTCCGGATCTGATCGGGGACCTGGTAAAAAAAGTAAACGGCACGATCGTAGAGTGCAACACAGCCTACGGCGGATCCCGGTCCGATTCCGCCATGCACAGGCAGGTCGCGGCGGATCACGGATTCACGGCGATCGCGGATTTCGACCTGCTGGATGAAGAGGGAGACGCGGAATGGCCGATGACCGGCGGCGCAAGGCTCGACAGGGTCATCGTCGGCAGCCATGCGGAGAACTACAGCGACTGGGTGATCCTTTCGCATTTCAAGGGACACGCGATGGCGGGCTTCGGCGGCGCGATCAAAAACGTCGGCATCGGCGTTTCCTCCCCGAGAGGCAAGGTATACGTGCATACCGCCGGCACGAAGACGAGCGGCAGCATCTGGTATAACGATCAGGACGCGTGGCTGGAGGCTCTGGCGGAGATGGTCTGCGGCTTCAGCAGCCACGTGGGCAGGGAACACATCGTCTACATCAATGTGATGAACCGGCTCTCTGTGGACTGCGACTGCGACGGACGCCCGGCGGAGCCGGATATCCACGATATCGGGATCCTGGCGAGCGCCGATCCCGTTGCGCTGGATCAGGCGTGCGTGGATCTGATCTGTCAGGCTCAGGGGAACGCGTCTCTGGTGAAACGGATCGAATCTCTCCACGGCATCCATACGCTTGAATACGCCGAGAAGATCGGTCTGGGCAGCCGGACCTATGAACTGGTGCGCGTCGATGGCTGAGCTTTTTACCGTTCTCAAAGGAGAGTTCGTGTATATCCGGTACTATTTCGCGCTCCAGTTCCGGCAGATCTGCCTGTACTGGATAATCGGCATGCTGATCGGGTCCTTTGTTTCCGTATTCGCGAAGGATAAGATCCACGGTGTTTTTGCCGGGATGCGGGATAAAAAATGGGGCCTGTTCGGCATTATCCCCGCCTGCGTTCTGGGGATCGCCTCTCCGCTCTGCATGTACGGAACGGTGTCGATCGCGGCCTCGTTCCGAAAGCAGGGCATGCGGGAGGATTGGCTCGCGGCCTTCATGACTGCCTCCATCCTGCTGAATCCGCAGCTGATCGTCTACAGCGCGGCGCTTGGCGCCGAGGCGCTTGCCGTGCGGGTCGCCGCGTGCTTTCTCTGCGGCTGCGCGGCGGGCCTTCTGGTCTTTCTGTTTTACCGCAAACGGGATTTCTTTGATTTCAGCGGCTTTGAAGAAAAAGCAGGCCGCGACGTACACCCGAACCCCCTGATCCGGTACCTGCTGAACGTCTGGCGAAACATGAAGGCGACCGGGCTGTATTTTCTTCTCGGCATTCTGCTCTCCGCTCTGTTCCGGCGCTATGTGCCGCAGGAGCTGATGACAAGGCTCTGCGGCTCAAACGAGGCGTGGGGCGTTCTGATGGCGGCAACGGTCGGCGTGCCTCTTTATGCCTGCGGCGGAGGAACGATACCGCTTCTGCGGCAGTGGCTGTGGGATGGCATGAGCATGGGGAGCGCAGCTGCTTTCATGATCACCGGACCGGCCACAAAGATCACGAACCTGGGTGCGCTGAAGATCGCCATGGGCTGGCGGCGGTTCGCCCTGTATCTCCTCTTTGTCATGCTCTTTTCGTTCCTGTGCGGGACGGCCGTGAACCTGTTCGCGTGATACCGTTCCGGAAAAACGCTCCCGGATCGGCACAGGCGCGGCAGCTCCGGAGTTGCGGAGGCGGAGTCTCCGCAAAATCTGTTTTTTCTGATATCTCCCTTATACGGTACCTTTTTCCTGTTTTCAACAGGAAAGAAAGATCTCCGTTCCCCGCGCCTTGCATTCGCGCACGAAACGTGCTATAGTAGCTGCATCACAAAGGAAAGGCGAAGATCATGGACCCCGTTCAGGCATTGAAACAGTATTTCGGCTACGACTCCTTTCGAACCGGCCAGCGCGAGGCCGTGGAGGCGATCCTCTCGGGCCGCGACGTGCTGGCGGTGATGCCCACCGGCGCCGGCAAGTCGGTCTGCTATCAGCTGCCGGCGCTGCTGCTGCCCGGCGTCACCCTCGTCATTTCCCCGCTCATCTCTCTGATGCAGGATCAGGTCAAGGCTCTGAAGGCCGCGGGGATCGCGGCGGGGTACATCAACTCCTCCCTCACCGAAGCGCAGATCGCGCGGGTCTATGCGAACGCGCTGGCGGGGAGGTACAAGCTTCTCTACGTTGCGCCGGAGCGGCTCGAAAGCAGCGGCTTTCTCGCCTTTGCCGCGGCGGCCGAGATCCCGCTGGTCACGGTGGATGAAGCGCACTGCATCTCGCAGTGGGGGCAGGATTTCCGCCCCAGCTATCTGCGGATCGTGGATCTGATCGATTCTCTGCCGCGCCGGCCGGTCGTTGGCGCGTTTACCGCGACCGCGACCGGGGAGGTAAAGACCGATATCGCCTGCGTGCTGAAGCTCCGCGACCCGCTCTCGGTCGCGACGGGCTTCGACCGCGAAAACCTCTTTTTTGACGTGCGCACGGTGAAACAGAAGGACGCCTTCGTGCTGGACTATGTAAAACAGCGCCCCGATGAGAGCGGTATCGTCTACTGCGCCACCCGCAAGAGCGTGGACGCGGTCCATGAGATGCTGGTAAACGCGGGCGTTGAGGCCGCAAGGTACCACGCGGGCATGGAACAGGCCGAGCGAAAAGCGGAGCAGGATGATTTCATCTACGACCGCAAGCCCGTCGTCGTTGCGACGAACGCCTTCGGCATGGGCGTTGACAAGTCGAACGTCCGCTACGTACTGCATTACAACATGCCGCAGAGCATGGAGAACTATTATCAGGAGGCGGGCCGCGCGGGCCGGGACGGCGCGCCTGCGAGCTGCGTGCTGCTCTTCTCCGTGCAGGATATCATGATCGACCGCTATCTGCTGGAGCATAAAGACTTTACGGACGTTCCCGAGGAGGAAATCGAAGCGCTGCGCGAACGGGATCTCAAACGACTCAGGGTGATGGAGCAGTACTGCCGCACGACCGGCTGCCTGCGCAATTACATCCTCGCCTATTTCGGGGAGAAGCGGGAGGCCCCCTGCGAAGCCTGCGGCAGCTGCCGCCGCGAATTCACCGAGACCGATATGACGCAGGAAGCGAAGCAGGTCGTGAACTGCGTTTACGAAACAAGAGGCAGATACGGTCTGAATATCGTGCTGGGCACCCTGCTCGGCGCGAAGCGGGCTAGGCTTGAGGAGCTGGGAACAGTGCGCTATAAAACCTACGGCGCGCTGCGGGGGCTTTCGGAGGATACGCTGCGCTCGCTCGTCTCTCAGATGCTGCTTGACGGGTATCTCACGAAGAGCGACGAGCAGTACCCCGTGCTCCGCCTCGGGGATATCGCGCCGCTCAAAGACCCCGATACGCGTGTGCTGGTCCGCTCGTCGGCTGAACGCGAAGACGCAGGCGGCGCTCGAAAGCCCCGCGCCCGCGCCGCCGATCCCCTGACCAAAGCGGGCTACCGGCTCTTTGAGGTCCTTCGCGCCGAGCGCCGCGCCGCCGCCGGGGAGGAGGGCGTGCCGCCCTACGTTGTGTTCAGCGATAAAACGCTCATCGATATGAGCGTCAGGGCCCCCCGGGATGAAGCGGCGTTTTTGGCCGTCTCGGGCGTAGGGGAGGCCAAGCGCCGGAAGTACGGCGCGCGCTTTCTCGCGGCGATCGGCGCCTTTTTCGCGGAAAACCCCGGCGCCGTCACAAGCATCGACGTGGGGGAAGATCCCGCCGCCCCCGCCAAAAAGCCCAAAACGCCGAAGGGACCCTTCCGCCTCGCCCCGGGCGACGCGGACCGTTTCCGCTTCGACGGAGCTTATACGGTCTCTGAGCTCCGGGACGAGCTCAACCGGATCTCTTCCGCCGAAAACGTAAAAAAGCTCTACGCCGCGGATCTTCTGCGCCTGCTGGAGGCGTGGGGCTATATAGAAGAAAACCGGCGCGGCGGCGGCGCGTTCCAGATCCCGACCGAAAAGGGGATCGCCAAAGGGATCGGAACCGAGCAGGTCCTCAGCCGGACCGGCGTCGCGTATAGCGTGCCGACCTGTTCCGCCGAGGTCCAGCGGGAGATCCTGGCGCACTACGGCGGGGAGAGCGGAGAATGAGAGCGGGGAGCGGGGAGAAGTTTCCTGTTAAATAAAACACGCCCGGGAGGTTTTTTGCCTCTCCCGGGCGTGTTTTTCGCTGCGGCGCGCGGGCCGGCTGAGATCACCCTTCGTTTTCCGCGGCGGGGGCGCCGTCTTTTCCGTACCAGGTGATCCCCACCATGGTCATATCGTCAAACTGAGGTGCGTCGCCCGTGAACGCGATCGCGGCGCTGCCGACCTCACGGATGAATTTCTCGGGGGCTTGGGCGGGGCTGCGGTTGAGCGCTTCCAGCATGCGGTCTGCCCCGAACATTTCGGCGGAGGCGTCCGTCGCCTCGGGAACGCCGTCCGTATATACAAACAGGCTGCCGCCGCGTTCCATACGGATCTCGTAATCGCGGTAGCGGGCGCCCTCCATGCCGGCGAGCACAAAGCCGTGCCGGTCCTTCAGAAGATCGAATCTTCTGTCGGGCCCGCAGATGGCCGGGAACTCATGCCCGGCGTTCGCGGCTGTGATCACGCCCGTGGAAAGCTCGCAGATCCCAAGCCAGCAGGTGACGAACATATCCGCGTCGTTGCCCTCGCACAGCTGGTTGTTTACGTCTGCGAGGATCTCGGAGGGCGTGCCGCCCTGCATGGCGCGGTTCTTGATCAGCGTTTTGGCGATCACCATAAACAGCGCCGCCGGAACGCCCTTGCCCGATACGTCCGCGATCACGAGCGCGAGGCGGTCGTCATCGATCAAAAAGAAGTCGTAAAAGTCGCCGCCCACCTCTTTCGCGGGCGCCATTGAGGCGAAAATGGCGATCTCTTTTTTCTGCGGGAATGGCGGAAAGATGCGCGGCAGCATATCCTCCTGTATATGCGCGGCAACGCTGAGCTCCGCGCCAATGCGCTCTTTTTCGGCTGTAACAGCCTGCAGGTTCTCGGTGTAGAGCTTCAGCGCGTCCTGCATCTTGTTGAAGACCCCCGCGAGCTCGCCGATCTCGTCGCGCGAGACGATATCCGATTTCGTCTCAAAATCGCCCTCTCCGATGTTTTTTACCGTGTCGGTCAGACGGATGATCGGTTTCGAGATCGTGCGGGAGATAAAGTACGCGACCACGACGGCCGCCGCGGCGATCACGGCGACGGAAAAGAGCGTGCCCACGATCAGCTTTGTGAATTCCCGGGCCATTTCCGTCTGCGTTCCGGCAAAGGTCCGGTCTGACTGCGCCTTGACCTCCCCGATGGGCTGCGTGATCTCCTCGGCGTTGATCGCGGTGCACAGCAGCCATTTGGTGCAGGGGATGACGCGGGCGGTCATGTAGATCTCTCTGCCGTCGAACTCGGCGTGGAACGCGTCGCCGCCGCCGGAGGCGCAGGCGTCGATCTTTTCCCGCACGGTCTCGGCGTCGGCGAAGTGATCCTCAAAGGCGTTGTACATCCCGCCGTGCTCTTTCACGTCGTCCATGAAATTGCTGTACGCCACCAGATCCTTTTTCGCGCCGAGCAGGAAGGTGGCCCCCGTTTTCCCGAGACCGCTGCCGATCACGTTTGACATCATCTGCTCAAAATTCACGTCGGCAGCCACAACGGCGACCACGTTTCCGGCGGGGTCCTTAACGGCCATCGAGGCCGTGATGCACGGTCTGCCGTAGCTGTCGATCTCCGTCTCCTTCCACATGACCCGGTCGGGCGAGGCCACCGAGCTTTTGTACCAGTGGCGCTGGGTTACCACGTAGTTTTGCAGAAACACGTTGTTATCGGTATACTGGTAAAAGATACCGGAGGCGGTGCCGACGTAGAGATTGTCGAAAAACCGGCTGTTGTATTTCATGACCGGCGCGAATATCTCCTCCATATTCGCGATGAGCTTCAGCTCTTCTCTGAGCGCCGCGGTCTCTTCAACGCCGGCGCTGTACATGTACCGCGCCGAGAGCGTCTGGGGCGCTTCGGAGAGATGCACGGGGGAAAAGCCCGTGTTCCTGTAAGACGCGGGAGAGGCGTAGATCCTTTCGGCGAATTCCGCCGATTGCTTCACGGCGTCCGAAACGATGGTGAGACGCGAATCCGTCACCTCCGTCTGCATATCGGCGATCACGCCGAGCGAATCGGAATCCATCGCGTACAGCCCCTCTTCGATCGTCTGCTCCGCGTCCGTTTTCAGATCGTTATACAGATCCTCTGTGGTCTTTTTCAGATCGGAGGTCACGGCGAAAAGGCCGAGCTCGACGATCAGCAGCGCGCCGAGCGTCAGCGCGAGCATGGATATGATCAGTTTTTTTCCGATTTTCAAATCGTTTTGCCTCCCGGTGATCGTTCTGTTTTTCCATTGTATCATAAAACAAAAAAAGATTCAAGGATCCTTTTTTCTCTGCCAAATTGCAAAAAAATGCCTCTGCCGCAGGTAAAAAGGACAGAGGCATTTGACTTTATCTTCAGGTTTCCTTTGGTTCCGATCATTATGAAGTCATTTCAAATAAGGAATCGTGACTCTTACTACAGTGCCGCCGCCGTCGCGCGGGGTGATGGTAAGCTCGCCGCGGCACATGATGTTGAGCCGCTGCCGGATATTGGCGAGGGCAGTGTACGGCTCGTTGTTATCGTTGGCTGCTTTGAGATCGGCGCCGTCGTTTTCAACAATGATCTCACTGCCGGCGTTCGTTTCACGGGTGCGGATGGAGATGTGCAGCGGGCCTAAATAGGGGTCCCTGCCGTGCTTGACGGCGTTTTCCACAATAGGCTGGAGGGTCAGCGGCGGCACGCGGAAACGTGTGTGCGGAGTGTCGTATTCCACAAGGAGCATCTCTTCAAACTGCGCCTGTTCTACAGCCAGATAGGCGCGGGTGTGCTCCAGCTCCGCGGAAAAGGGAATGGGGGTTTCGCTGGCAACGGCATTGAAATTCTTTCGCAGGTAGTTGGTAAAATCCATTGTGACCTGCCGGGCTTTCTGTGCATCCTGATTACAGAGACTGTAGATGGTCATCAGGGTATTGTAGATGAAATGCGGCCGCATTTGCAGCACCATGATGCTGGCGCGCTGCTGCGCGATTTCACGCTGCTGGCACATGTATTCTTTCACGCTTTTCGTAAGGATCAGACCGAACAATGTTATCGCGCAGAGAACCATCCAGAAAGAAATCAGGATATCGACGGCGGCAAACATATAGACGACGACAAGGATCGAGGTAGGCGCCAGGTAGATCAGAAGCTCGACAAACAGATCTTTTGCGATATTTTTTCGTTTAAAAAACAGGCACATAACGTTCAGCAGCGTAATGATGAAGAGCGGGGCGATCATCAGTGGGAACCAGGGACCGCGAACGTACTGAAGATCCTGCGTCGTGTAGTAGAAGGCATCTGTAAACTTTGTGGGAAACAAAAAAATACAGAATATGACCCACAGCGCCGCGCCGCCGCGAAACAGCCTGTTGTTCTTTATGTTTTCCTCACAGCTATGCAGTACAAGCGGCATAGGCATAAGCGTCAACACGGAGAATAACAGGTATTCAAAATACATGACGATCCTTTGTTCTTTCGCCATATTGGGAATAGGAAAGATGATTACGTCGATAAAAATCACTACAACATACAGAAAAAGAAGCGAAAAAAACGTAATGAAATAGCGCCTGTTCCATCGGTCGAGCGTGGGCATAAACGCGGAGAATGCGACGCCGAGTGCCATCACTGCCATCAATGCGCCGCATATCGTAAAGCTTGCTGCAGTCATCCAGTCCATCATTTGCCTTCGCCCCCCATAATCGGATACCGCAGCTTCTTAAGCTGTGAGCGAACACCCTCCGGCGTCAGGGGCTTTACCATAAATCCGCAGGCTTCCGTATTCCATGCGTCGAGGGAGTATTCGGGATAGGCGGTCAGGTAGACAACGTTTGTGTGCGGATTGATCTCAAGAAGCGTACTGCAAAGGTCAAGCCCGCTGGCTATTCCCAGCTCAATATCCAGAATGGCCAATGCGACGCGGTTCATTTTCGCATATTCAATCGCCTCCTGCGGCCAGATAAAACCCGTGATCGCTGCGGTCGGAAAAACTTCTTCCAGCACAGCTATGCCATCGGAGAGGATGAACTTGTTGTCATCCACAAGAATGACGTTGGGCGCGTCGTCACTCTCGACCGCAGCGGACAGCAGCGTGCCAACGTTCACATCAAGCACTTCAGAGAGACGGGTGATCATCGCAACGTCCGGCAG
>CADBOC010000322.1 GCA_902796175.1 Oscillospiraceae bacterium
AAAACGCGGCGCTGCCTGCACCCGTATATCGAGGCGGAGGACGTCGGTACCGCCGTGATCGAATTTGAGAACGGCGTGATCGCGACGGTAGAGGGCACGGTGAACGCCGCCGTCACAGACATGGAGGAGCACCTGACGCTCATCGGCAGCAGCGGCACGGCAAAGCTCGGCGGCGTATGCGCCAACACGGTGGAATACTGGCGTTTTGAAGACGCGCCGGACGAGACCCCGAAAAACGCGGACGAAAAGACCGCGAACGTATACGGAAACGGGCACACAAGCCTCTTCGGAGACGTGGCGGAGGCGATCAGGACCGGCAGACCGCCCTATGTGGACGCGAAAGCCGGCAGAAACGCGCTTGAAACGGTATTGGCGATCTACCTGTCGGCAAAAACCGGCGCGCCTGTAACGCTGCCGCTGAAGGACGTTGCCGGCAAAGACTTTGCCGGTCTCTTTGAGGAGGAATGAAGGCATGCGGATTAAAGCTGTTATATTCGATCTGGACCATACGCTCTTCGACCGGCACGGAACCCTGAGGGCGATCGTGCCGAAGCTGCGGCAGCGCTTTCAGACCGACCCGGCGCTCTCGGACGAGGAGATCGCCCGGATGTGGATCTACGCGGACGACCGCTTCGTATACGACGGATGGCAATATATTTTCTCTTATCTGCAGGAAAACGGCGTTTTTACCGAACCGGTCGAATACGGAGATTACCGCTCCTTTATCTTTGAGACCTTTGCCGAAACGGCGGTGCCGTTCCCGTTCGCGAAACCCATGCTGCTGCAGCTCAAAAAAGATGGCTACCGCGTGGCGCTGATCACGAACGGACAGCACGCGCTGCAGTATAAAAAGCTGGCGCTCACGGGGCTGCGCAACGTCTTCGACAGCGTGATCGTAAGCGGCGACGTGGGCGTGGAAAAACCGGACGCCGAGATCTTTCGCATGATGTGCGACCGCCTGAGCGTAAAACCGAACGAAGCGGTCTACGTTGGGGACAACCCCGTCTGCGACATAGACGGCGCGAAAAAAGCGGGCCTTTACGCGATCTGGATCCGTTCCACCCGGGTGGAGCCCGCCGCCTGCAGACCGGATGAGATCGCGAACGACGTGCATGAGATACCCATGCTGCTCACCGAGCTGCAGAAACAATACGGCTGAACAAGAAAGGAAGAGGGATCATTTTGGAAAAGCTGCTTACCCGCTGGGGCAAAACGCTCGACAGCCGCGCCCCTTTGAACGACTACCCGCGCCCGCAGTTGAAGCGGGATTCCTTCGTCTGCCTGAACGGGGTCTGGGATTACGCCATCTACCCGAAGAACAGGCAGTTCATGGGGTACCAGGGCGATATCACGGTTCCCTTCAGCCCCGAGACGATCCTGAGCGGCGTGCGGCGCACCGTTACGCCGGAGGATATGCTCTATTACCGCCGCTTTTTTGACTGGCGCAAGAGCGGCAAACGCGTGCTGCTGCATTTCGGCGCGGTGGATTACGAATGCGACGTATGCCTGAACGAAACGCCGCTCGGAAAACACAGAGGCGGCTATACGCCGTTTTCCTTCGACGTGACCGACGCGCTGAAGGAAGGCCGCAACACGCTCACCCTGCGCGTGACGGACCCGAGCGAGACCGGCGACGGCGCGAGCGGCAAGCAGACCTCGCGCCGCGGCAACATCTGGTACACGCCACAATCCGGGATCTGGCAGACCGTGTGGCTCGAAGAGGTTCCGGCGTCCTTTATCGCCGACGCGCGGCTCACGCCCGATATAGACGAGGGCGTGATACGGATCGGGATCGCCGCGGACGGCGGCTTTTCCCCCGTAACGGCGACGGTAAAGGCGAACGGCGAAACGGTCGCCGAGGGCTCGTTCGATTCGCCCGACTTTACGCTGCCCATCCCCGACGCGCGGCTTTGGTCGCCGGAGGATCCCTTCCTCTACGACCTGACGCTCACCATGGGGGAGGATACGGTTGAGAGCTACTTCGGCATGCGAAAGTTCTCGGTGGGCAAGGACGAACGCGGTTTTTCGCGCCTGATGCTCAACAACCGGCCCTACTTCATGAACGGCCTGCTGGATCAGGGCTACTGGAGCGACGGTCTCTACACCGCGCCCTCGGACGAAGCGATGATCTACGACATACAGACCATGAAGGACATGGGCTTCAATATGCTGCGCAAGCACATCAAGATCGAACCGCTGCGCTGGTACTACCACTGCGACCGCCTTGGGATGCTCGTATGGCAGGATATGGTCAACGGCGGTCAGCCCGTAAATCAGGCGGTGGTCGCGGCGTTGCCGGGCGTGGGTCTGGCGCTCGGCACCAAAAAGGCCGGCAGACTGAACGACGGCCCGGTCAACTATAAGCGCTTCTCCCGCGAGAGCGCCGAGGGCAGAGCGGAATACTACAAAGACGCCGAGGCGATGATCGACCTTCTCTACTCCTGCGTTTCCATCTGTCTGTGGGTCCCCTTCAATGAGGGCTGGGGCCAGTTCGACGCCGTAAAAGCGGCGGAATTCTTCCGCAAAAAAGACCCCACCCGCCTGATCGACCACGCCAGCGGCTGGCACGACCAGGGCGCGGGAGACCTGAACAGCTTTCATATCTATTTCACGCCCTTCGTCTTTCCGAAGTATGACCGGTACGACGACCGCGTGATCGCGCTGACGGAGTTCGGCGGCTATTCAAAACAGACGCCGGGGCACGTGTTCAACACAAAAAAATTCTTCGGCTACCGCAAGTATTATTCAAAAGAAAAGCTCAGCGAAGCCATCCGTACGCTCTACTTAAAACGGCTGCGCCCGCTGATCGCCGAAAAGGGGCTTTCCGCCCTCGTTTACACCGAGGTCAGCGACGTGGAGGATGAGACAAACGGCTTTCTCACCTTCGACCGCGAGGTCGTGAAGGTGGACGTGGACTTCATGAAGCGCATCAACGAACAGATGCGTCTGTAAAAAGAGACCGGATAGGCCGAAAACGGAGGAACGCCTCCCCCCCCCATAACAAACAGGGATCTCCGAACGTTCGGGCGTTCGGAGATCCCTGTCTGTTTGCTGTTTTATCCGCGGCGGCCGCGCCGCCGGGATCACCGCTTGAGAAGGATGGACGGATCCTTGAAGATCTCTTCCATGCGGGTGATAAAGGGCTGAACCTCGCCGAAATCCAGCGCGCGGTGATCGAAGCAGATGCACATGGGCATCACGGTGCGCACCTCCACGCGCTCGGCGCCGTCTTCGTCTTTTACAACGATGGGACGTTTCTGCATAGCGGAAATCCCGATGGCGCAGATCTGGGGCGGGATGATCATCAGCATGTCGAGATAACCGTTTACCCCGCGCGAGGCGGCGCCGATATTGGAAACCGTGATGGTGCCCTGGCGCAGATCGTCGTAGGTGATCTTTTCGGTATCGGGGATGCTGTCGTAGGCCTTTTTCGCCTTGCCGCGCAGGGGCACGACCTTATGACGCGGGTTCGTCTTGCTGCCGTAAAGGCGCTGCAGCGCGCTGATGATATGACCGTCCGTCAGGCGCTTGATGGTATCGTGGATCGAAACGGAGTAGAGCGCTTCGGTCAGGTTGGTGTTTTTCAGGCGGCGGTTGATATCTTCCGAATACGCGGCGAGCTCGGCAAGGCTTTTGTTGCCCACGTCCTTCATGGTGATGGTCATCATGTTGCCGTCCGGCAGCGTCCAGGGGACGGAGATATCGATCTCGTCAAAGAACGTGAGCTTGCCGCGCACGAGCTTTAACTCGTAATGGATGTGCGCGTTCATCGGCGGGCATTTTTTAATCCCCTCCGCGATCGCCTTGATCATTACGGTGTTGAAGGTCAGCTTGAAATCAGTGTTCTCTTCGTCAAATTTTTTATACGCCTCATAAAACGCGGTCACGTCCGGCTCATAGACGTAGCTGACGTGCGGCACATGCCGCCAGCTCTCGGTGGTCATCGCCGCAACGATCTTTCGCTGGATCCCGAACCGGAGGGAATGCCTTTCTCTCTCTTTTGCCTCTTGCGTCATA
>CADBOC010000323.1 GCA_902796175.1 Oscillospiraceae bacterium
AAATCGCCGTGCTCCAGCAGACTGTATGTTTCCTTCAGGTAGAAGATGGGGCAGGATTCGCCCTGCCTTGCCACGGTGAGGCCGTTATCACGGGCCACGCCCACGCTGCCGTAGGCGGGCAGCAAAGCCCCAAGCGCCGTCATCCACAGGGGGGTGGCCTCCTGCACGCCCAGCACGTCCGGCGCGACCTTCAGGATCTCCCGCGCTACGATCTGCCGTCTGAGCGCCGCAGGGGTGCCGTTCACGTCTTCACAGCGCACGTTGAAGGACATGACCCGCAGATCGGACTCCGCCTTCTGAGCAGGGGGAATGACGGGGAACGCGCGCCCCGCCATGCCGTCCTTCCACGGGAGGCCGGAGATCGAAAACGACGCTATGAGCGCAAGAAACAGAGATACGAATTTTTGAAGCAATCCGGAAAGCATCGCCATTCTCCTTTCTTTTCCGTTCTATTCTCTCTCTTAACAGAAACCTCCCGCCCGGGAAACCTGTCTCCGGCGGGAGGGTCCTATGAGCGATCGGGAAGTCGGTTCCCGGAACAAACAGTCTGCGCGGGAGAGCGGGATCGCTCGGGAAGCACGTCTGATCCTTTGCCGCGCGGCGGCAGCATGGCGGCTTCGCCCGGCGCGGCGGGTTAACAGACGCTCAGACCGCGATGCCGAGCAGGGTCTTGATCAGATTGATCAGGGAGCGGAAGGTGGCGAAGATCTGCGCGATGAAGGACAGCGCGTTCACCGCCCAGCCGGAAACGCCGTCCGTCTCCGTTTCGGCGTCAAAGGAATCCCAGTCGATATCGGCGTCGTTGTGCGCTTTGGCGGGCGAAACGGTCTTCAGATCCTTATCGCAGGTAAGGAACTGCGGGAGCTCCGGCAGCGTTTCCACGGTAATATCCGGCGTGGCGGCTACGATTTCCACCAGATAATCCGCAGCGTCGTTCCAGTAGTCGTGCCGCAGGTTTTTGAGAAAGAAGGTCCTGTCCGGGAAGAGGCAGGTGGAAGCGTCGATCTGTTTGTCGGGAGAAATATATCTGCCGAGACCGGCGTCCTTCTGCGCGCGGATATAGAACGCGGGCAGCGTCTGTTCCATTTTGGCAGAGACCGCGCCGAAGGACTGCTGCGTCACGGTGGCGTCGTCGTCGCCCACGTAGGCGCATTGCTCGCCGACCGGCTGCATCTGTTCGCCGTAATTGACCAGGAAGTACACGGGCGTGCCGTTCCGGTCCATCTCCTTCAAAAGGTCGTCGATATGCGCCTGCACCTCATAGTGGTAAGCGTCCGCCTTCTCGAGGATCGCGGCGTATTCGGTCTTCAGCTCCTCCGTGGGGAAGATATAGTCGCGGTACGCCTCGTAATGCGCGTCTACGCTCCCGATGTAGCCGCCGCCGATTCCGTAATACTCCCTGAGGAAGGGAGCGATGAAGGAATCCTTGATCTTCGGGTAGACCGACATCAGAACATCCGTCAAAGACTGCAGGCTGTCGGTCTTGTTCATCGAAACGACCAGGGACATGAGGAAGTTATAGAGCTCGTCGTTGACGCCGAGTCCCGAGAGCGTACCGTTAAACTGAACGTACCGCTCCAGCGCCTGCGCGTCCACGGTGATGTTTCCGCTGAGCTGCAGATCCCCGCGGGTGAAGCCGTGCAGATTCTGGCAGAAAAAGATCGCCTTTTCAATATCCGCGTAGCCGTATTTCATGAGATACGCCGCCATCGCCTCCGAGCCGCCGCAGCGGGACGCGAGCACGATGGTATCGCTGCCGGTTTGCGCCTTTACCGTGTCGATATAGCGTTTGAGATCGTCCGCGGCGTCCATGGGAGAGATACGGAAATCCCAGCAGAAATAGTAATACCCGGTCAAAGGCCCGCCTTTGTAATTCAGGTGAACGCCGTTCCAAACGCCGTCCGACCCGGTGTTCGCGGGCAGAGAACCGTCCGGCGCGGGCTTGATATCGGCGTAAATGGGCGCCAGTGCTTCCAGCGCCCGCTCGGACCACTCGTCAAAATCGCCGGTGAGCATCGCCTTTGCGAAAAGAGGCGCAAGCTCCGAGATGGAGGCGGAGATAATGTCGCCCGACTCGTCTTTTGGATAAGACGTCGATCCGTCCCCCCGTTTTACGTAGATCCCCTGTTCGCCGCAGACGTAGACCAGCGGCGCGGCGGCGGAGGCATAAGCCGGCAGCGCGGCGGTCGGGATCGCCAGCGCAAAGACCAGCAGCAGCGAAAGCCATGCTTTTACGTGTTTTTTCATAAAAATACCCCCTTCAAAATGATTGTCATGTTTCCACATATAAATACTATATCACCATTTGTCTGTTTTGCCAATATGCATTCTTTGTTTTTTTTGTATATTTCAAAACCGGATCTGTCTTGCAATCGGCCGTTCGGCAGGTTATAATAGATCTGCCGTATAAAAATGATCTGAGGAGAAAAACGGATGAACGTATACGATTTTGACGGAACGATCTTTTACTCGGATTGTTCCATCGGCTTCGCGCGCTGGTGCATGGCGCGGCGTCCGAAGCTGCTGGCCACATGGCTGCCCGGTCTTGTGAAAAGCCTGGTCCTGTATAAAGCGGAAAAGATCCCGAACCATCTGCTGCAGCGCAGGATGTTCGCTTATCTGACGCAGATAGACGATTTTGACGTTCAGATCGAGCGCTACTGGGATAAATACGAAAACAGGATATCCTCGTGGTATCTGGCGCAGAAACGGCCGGACGATCTGATCATCAGCGCGTCGCCCGCCTGCATCATAGGGCCGATCGCGAAGCGGCTCGGCGTGAACTTTATCGCCTCGGAATTCGACCGCGAGTACGGGGTATTCGTCAACAATCTGATGTACGCGAGGGAGAAGGCCCGGTACATCCTCGATCACGGCTTTCCGACGATCGAGAATTTTTATTCCGATTCCCTTGCCGATACGCCCCTGGCGTTGCTGGCGGAAAAAGCCCATCTGGTAACGAACGGGGCGGCGACGGTGACCGACTGGCCGGATCTGGATCCACAGACGGCCCAAACGGTGAAACGGAAGATCGACACGGGCTGGAACGTACACCTGAACGACTGACAGCGTCTGAGAAGAAAGGAACCCGGGATATGGAAAGGATCGTCGCGTTTTTTTGTCGTTTATCCTGTTTCTCTCCGGCGCCGCGCCCGGCGGCAAACGACAGAAGTCTGTTCACTGCGATCACCCGCGCGAAAACGGACGCCCCGCCGCACAGCCGTAAGGCGCTCCGTTCGGCCTGAGCCGAAGGACCGTGAAAAACAAAAGCCCGCTCCTCTACGGATGAGTCCGTTACGGGAGCGGGCGTTTTTTTCGGTCCTTATCCGGCCCGCCGGGGGCGGGCGCGTTTACCGGAAATACAGATCCTCGTTGCCTGAGACCTTGAAGAACCTGCCGAAGTTGAAGCGGTTGAGCTTTACGCCGTTGGCTCTTACGTTGTCGAAGGTGACCTCGATCTCATTGCCGTTGACGGGCGGGTCCTCCAGCTTGCCCTCGAGACAGCCGAACGCAAAGACCTGCTTGAAGAGGCGGAAGAACCAAAGCCGGAGCTTGTCGACGCCCTTGGGCCGGATCACGGAGGCGACGCGGCCCTTCTCGTACGCCCGGTAGGTGACGTTACGGAAGACGACGCCCTTTATTTTGCAGTTCCTGAGATCCCGGTTTGTCACCAGCACGAAGATCGCGCGGCCTGAGTCGCGGTAGATCTCAATGTTTTCAAACACCACGTCCGTGATATCCGCCCCGCCGTACTCCACCGATACGGCCAGCGAGCAGACGCGGTCGTTGTCCCAGGTGGCGTTGCGGTATAGCACCGCGCAGTCTGAGAATACCACGTCCTCGATGGGGCTGTAGGCTTCGCCGGTGATGCCGAATGCGCGGCACTTGTCGCTCCAGCCCACGCAGTTCTCAAAGCGGACATGCCGCAGCGCGTATTCGGTGTTGGTGGTCTTCGCGCTGAAAGAATCGTCGCCGCTGCGGGCGAAGCAGTCCGATACCGTCACGTTTTCGCTGCCGCAGACGTTCAGGGAGTCGCTGTTGGTGCGGTAGCCGAAAACGGCGATATCGCGGACCGTGAGACCGTCGCAGGCGTAGGTCACAAAGTTCCAGCCCGCGGGGTTCAGGCAGAGCAGCCCCTCCACGCCGCAGTCTTTGCAGTGGGTGACGTTGATATACGACATCTCGTTGCGGTCTACCCGGTTAAAGTCGAGAATGCCGAAGCCGTCGATCACGGCGCCCGTCTTGTTGTAAAAATCAAGAAAAGCCGGTCTGCGGGAAACGTCCCCCTCTTTGCGGATGTCGTAGAGGTGCGTGGCGCAGATATACGCGCCGCGGCGAAAGTACAGCGCGTCGCAGTCGGCAACGTCGATATAGTCGAGGTCGTATCTGCCGGCGGCGAAGACCTTTACCCGGTCTTCGCCGTATTTCTCACGGTACGCGGCGATCTCGGCCTCCTCATCCGGGCAGTCCCGGACAAAGACCGTGACCGCGTCAAGCAGGCAGTCGTCGTTGATCAGAACGGTATAAACGCCGGTCTTTGCCGCCGTAAAGCAGACCGTGGAGCCGGCGACCTGCGCCGACGCGCCGAGCTTCGCCGGCAGCACTACGGCGTTTTTCACTTTTTCGCCCCTATCCAGCTCCAGACGGATCCCGTCGCCAAAGTCGCGGACGAAGAGATAGACGAAGGAGCTGAGCACGCCCCTGTTCGGCGCGCCGTCGTAGCACATGGCGGCGTATACCGGCACGTCTGTTCCCGCCGCGCGGCAGGCCCAGTAGGGGGAACGGTACAGGCCGGTCTCTTCGTACCCGCGGTTCGAGAGCAGGTCGTCGCCGGGGCCGGCCCGGTCGAGCAGCGCTTCCGAGAAGGGGCTGATCGCCTCCTCCGGGCAGGTAAGGTATTCGAAATCGGGGAGGGATACCGCGCCGACGGCAGTCGCGCCGAACAGCAGGACCGCGGCGAGGAGCAGACTGAGCAGCCGATGGATCGCTTTTTTGGTACGTTTCACGTTTTTTTCATCCTTTCCGACGTGGGCTCCGTTTTTTTGTACCTTCAGTTTAATGCCAGAACCGCGCGCTGTCAACAGCGGATTCGTATATATTTACTGCTTTTTTGTCTTTTTTGTCCGTTTTTTTGTATTTTTTTGATTTAATCTTTGACATTGCGGTCCTGAAGGGATATTATATATAGCATAACGGTCATCCCGGCGGGCGTCGGAGACCTGACCAGAAAAAGGATGTGCGGCTTATGGATGAAACCAGGATCGATCTGACCGGCAAAACGCTGCTCTACGATCCCATGTTCGACCCGAGGATGAAAGAGGCGGCCGAAAAGCGCGGAAGGAACACGAAGATGAAGATCCTTTTTGTCATTGTGATCCTCTGCTTTATCGGGCTTTCGCTGTATTTCAGCTTTACGTCGCTGGCGCAGGACAAATATGAATATAAGACGACGAAGGAGGGGCTTTTGCAGCTCTACCAGTTCAACGGCAGGGAGCAGGATACCGTTCTCAGGATCGACTGCCTGACCGATGAAAATGGTGAAAATCCGGACGCGTCGCAGCCCGTTTCAGCCGTGCGGCAGTGGGCGGTCACCTGCAACGAATATCTTCGCTTTATCTGCATCGGCAAAAACGTAAAGGAGATCGACGGCAAGTCCTTCTATTCCTGCAAAAACCTTTACGGCGTCTTTGTGGAGGAGGGCAACGATCGCTATGCGGTCGTCGACGGCGTGCTTTATGAAATCGAGGGCGGCAGGCCGGTGAAGGCGGTGCTCTGCCCTGCAAAGCGCGGCTACGCCATGCTGGCGGTATCCCTCGGCGCGCCCGAGCCGAAGACGGCGGACGACGCCGAGACCTTCCTCGATTATGTGGAGGCGCACAAGGATGAGATCGACGCCGCCTACAGCGACGAGGACGCGGATCACAACGAAAAGCCGAAAGCGGAAAAATTCCGTTTTACCGCGGATTTGCCCGACACGGTGACGACGGTCGGCGAGCTGTGCTTTGCCTACTGCGAGCGCCTCTCGTACGTCCGGCTGCCCGAGGGGCTCGCCGAGGTTGAGACGATGGGGTTTTTCCGCTGCGAGCAGATGGAAAAGCTCGACCTGCCTGCGACGCTCGAACGCATCGGGTCCGACGCGTTCAGCTATTCCAAAACGCTGACCTATGTTTTTATCCCGAAGAGCGTAGTCAAGATCGGGCACCACGCGTTCTTCGGCTCCGGCGCGGCGGAGATCCATATGGAGGCCTCGAAGGATGAGGTGAAGGCGAACGTGCATCTCGGCAACAGCTGGACCCCCAAGGTAAAAAAGGTGGTATACGTAAACGTACCCATTCTGTATTCTCAGGTAAAGGAGGCGGCGTAAGATGGCGGAGGGCAAGGTTAAAGCGTTTTTCTCAGACGTTCAGGAGCATTGGAACACCCCCGACCGCGCAAAGGGCAACTACGTCTCCTATAAAGAGCATCTTCAGATCTTCTGCGGCGTTACCTTCAACTACGCCGCGCAGGTGCCGCTGAACTACCTCGGCTTCAGCGCGTCCTGCTTCCTGATCATGTACCACTATCACCTGCCCTACGTCGCGTTCTCCGTTGTGGGGCTGATCGGGCTGCCGCTGAGCTACCTCTGGACGCTGATCGGCTGGCTCGTTACGGACAACCTCAACGCCATGGAGAAAAAGACCGAGCGCAGGGTAGAGACGATCTACGGGATCGGCGCGGCGCTGGGGCTGCTGTTCCTTGTTTTTGACGCTTCAAGGCTGATCCCCTCCGGCAGCGCGCTTTATACGCTGATCGGCCGTATACCCGGCGTTTCCATGAGCAGCTTTTTCAAGATTTTGGGCGTGCAGTGCCTTGTAAACGGCTACGGCGGCCTTCGGAACATCTTCTTCCGCAAAAAGCTGCTGCCGAGATTCGGCCGGTACAAGTATAACCTCTACGCGAACGTGATACAGAAGTGCATCTTCATCGTGCTGCTGGGGTGGCTGCCGATCTACAACATACCGAACGTGGAGGAGCGCTTCTGGCTGGCGTTTCTGCTCTTCAGCCTGTACGGCATGTTCGATTTTTCAAACACGCTGCAGTCCGCCGCCTATATGGCGAGCCCCAACCCGCAGGAGCGCCTGTGGATCCGGGCCTATCCCGTTAAGATCTCGCACCTGCTCAACTCCGTGTTCGTCGTGGTGATCCCCCTGCTCGGCGAGTTCGACGACATCAACTTCTTCCGCTGGGTGCTGCCCGCCTGCTTTGTGCCGATGGCGCTGCTCACGCTCTTCTTTGCCCGCGACGTAAAGGAGCGCATCCCCCAGCCGCCGCTGGAGAAAAAACAGAACGTCTCGCTCTGGTACGGGATTTCGGAGGTCACCCGCAACAAATTCCGCTGGGTGAACGTAGTCGCCGACCTGCTTGACGCCTTCGGCAACGGCATGCTCGATATCATCACGATCGCAAAGCTCTACACGCTGCGCCTGAGCGGGCTTGAATACAGCCTTCTGACCATTCTGTATACGGCAAGAAGCACGATCCCGACCTTTCTTGCGCCCATCGTTATGAAGAAGTTCTCATACCGGGCGCTCAAGGAATTCAACCAGATCACGACCGTGCTCGCCGAGGGCATCTGCATTCTGACGCTGTTTTTGAGCGGCGAAAACGTGACGCTCTGCGCGATCATCCTCTACGTTACGATGTGGATGCGCGGCTTTATCGAGGAGGCGACGAAGGTCGCCCAGCAGGATATGTCGAACCGTCTGGGCGATTACCAGATGTACCTCTCCGGCGAGCGCCTTGAGGGCTTTTCGGGCGTATACGGCTGGTTCACGGGGCCCCTTACGACGCTCATCGGCCTGATCATCCCGGTGCTGATGCTGCACAACGGCTTCAACTCGAACTGGGAGGTCCTCTTTATCGATTCGGCGCGGTTCAACATACTCGCGATCCCGCTGATCTTCGATATGATCGGCCACATGCTGATGATGATCCCCTACGCCTTCTGGCGGTATAACAACAAGCAGCATATCTACGTTATGAAAACGCTGGAGCAGCGGGCGAAGCTCGCGCAGGCGGGCTGGTTCCCGAACGAGTATACGGGCGGGCTTCACTTTGAAGATCCGGGTAAGCTCGACAGCGAGATCCCCTTCGACGTCGACGCCGCGATCGAACACGCGGACGTGCTCAGCGAAGAGGAGCTTGAAGGGATCAAGATGAACTGATCGGAATCAAAAAAGACGGGGCTTTCCGGGCGCGGCAGCGTTCGGAAAGCCCCGTTTGCTGATAAGAAAAGCAGAAGGCGCGGATCCGCGGAGGTCGGCATTCGCACAAAAGTTATAAAAGACGAAAGATGAAAGACGAAATCGGGCGCTGCGCGCGGCATTTTAAATTGACTCGAGCGTTCAGCGCGACAAATCCGGATTTGTCGGTACGTTCCGTAGAAGGCGGAGCTTTCCCTTCGCACCGTAGCGCGGACGCCCACGTCCGCTGTGTCACAAACAACATTCTGAATAAACGCCGCCATGCGCGGC
>CADBOC010000324.1 GCA_902796175.1 Oscillospiraceae bacterium
CGATTTCGGCGTGTTTGTGGATATCGGCGTGCATCAGGACGGCCTTGTGCATATCTCTCAGATCACGGACCGCTTCATCCGCCACCCGGGCGAGGTGCTGAAGGTGGGCGATACGGTGCGCGTGCGGGTGCTGGGCGTGGAGGAGAAGAAAACGCGCATTTCCCTCACCATGAAGATCTGATACGTTTTTTTTGCACAAATTACGCGATCCCTATTGCAGTTTCTGTATTTCTTTGATACAATAATTCTGTAATAATGACCGGGAGGCGAACGCCGCCCGCGGAGAAACGGAGAGAATAACATGAAAAAAACAGCGGCTGTATTGCTGGCTGTGCTGATGCTCGCCATGTGTATGCCCTTTGCCTTTGCCGCCGACGGCTGTACCTGCGGCAAAGCGCCCATTATTCACATCTACGGCCTCGGCAACGCCGTCTATCAGGGGGATACGGTCGTGTTCCCGCCGAACAAAGATACCATTCTTGCTACGGTCAGGCAGGCGCTGCCCATCACGCCGGCGCTGCTTGTCGGCAAACTGAAGGACGCGCAGCAGGAGCTTTTTCTCGACGCGGCGAAGACGGTCTTCGACCCGATCGCGTTCGACGCAAACGGCGACCCCGTGAACGGCGCCGCCGCGCGTTTTACCTATCCCACGGCCGAAAACCATAAAAACGGCGAGCTGATCGGCTTTGACTACGACTGGCGCGTCGATCCCTTCGTTTCGGCGGCGCAGCTGCGTGATTTTATCGGCTACGTCAAGGAGATGACGGGGCACGACAGCGTTTATCTGGTCGGCGAATCCATGGGTACCGTTGTTCTGAACACCTATCTCGCCGAATACGGCTTTGACGGGGTCGAGGGCGTCGTGTGGTACAACGGCGCGTACAACGGCGTCGCGAGCTGCAGCGATTCCTTCGCCAACAAAAACAAATTCGAATCCGACGCGCTGGCGCGTTTCCTGAAACAGGTCGGCATGAACGCCGGCAATCAGTTCCTTTTCGATCTGTTTTCGGCGCTGGAGGACAGCGGCCTGATCGACGAGGTGATGGATTCCGTCGTCTCGGCGGCGGACGATCTGAACGAGAGCGGCCGCTTCTCCCGTTTTCTGAACGAGTGCCTCGGCACCATGCCCGGCTTCTGGGCGCTGGTAAGCCCCGAAAACTTTGACGGCGCGGTCGAGTTCGCCTTCCCGACCGAGGAGCTGCGCGATACCCACGTCGCGCTCATCGAAAAGATCACCCGCTATCACGATCAGGTCGCCATGCATATCGACGAGCTGATGCAGACCGCGGCCGACGTCACCGGCAAGGTCGGCGTCGTCGCGGGCTACGGTTCCGTGATGCCGCCCGTAACGGCGGATAACCTGCAGCAGAGCGACGGCGTGATCGGCACCGCGGCGGAATCCAACGGCGCGACCTGCGCGCCCTTCGGCGGCAGCTTTGCCGAGGATTATACGCAGGGCGTTGCCTGCGGGCACGACCACATATCCGCCGACCGCGAGATCGACGCTTCTACCTGCTATTTTCCGGAAAACACCTGGTTCATCAAATACGGCGGCCACGGCTTCAGCAGCGGCGGCTACAGCCGGGAGCTTTTGAACCGCATCTTCTTTACGGATGGGTTCAACGTGCGCTCCGACCCCGCGTTCCCGCAGTTTATGGTGCTGGATGAGGCGACGAACACCGTTTCGCCCCTGACCGCCGAAAACGGCGCGGACCGCACGATGCAGGCGGGCTTTACGGCGAAGCTGTTCGGTCTGCTCTTCCGCGTCTTTTCGCGTTTTCTCAAGCTCTGCAAAACGGTGACCGGCTGGTTTGTGAGATAATGGAGCTGTATCTGGTGCGTCACGGCGAATCCCTGGCACAGACGGGGGCGGATCTTTCGGATCCGCCCCTTTCGGCTTTGGGGCGGCGGCAGGCGCGGCGCCTCGGGGAAGCGCTCGCCGGGGTACGGTTCGACGCGATCTTCTGCTCGTATCTGACGCGCGCCGTCGAGACCGCGGCCGCCGTCGCCGCCTTGCAGGCCGCCGCGCCGCCGATCCGGGCCGAAGCGCTTCTGGCCGAATGCGGCGCGCCCGCGTCCTTTTCGCCCTGTATCGGGGCGTTCAGGGCGATCCCGCAGGGGCTGATCCTCTCCGGCGACGCCGGTCCTGTGTGTAAGGACGACGCCGCCAGGGCGGAGGAATGCCTGCGGCGGTTTGCGTATCCCTTTGTCGAGGGAGAGGACGAACCGGTCCGCTCCGTTCTGATCGCGGCGCACGGCACGTTCAACGCGTATCTTTTCGCCGCGCTCATCGGCGTAAAGCCCGAGCTCGGCCGCGTGACCGTTTCGCAGGGGAACGCCTGCGTCGACCGCTTTTCTCTTTATTATGAACAAGGCGCGCTGCGCGTGCGGCTGAGATGCCTGAACGATCTCTCGCATCTGCCGCCGGAAATGCGCACCTGAATGAAGATGTCGCTTTTTAAGCGACCTTTTTTCTTTTTCCTCCTGTATAATAAAGCCGTGATCAAAACAAAGGAGGAAAAACAACCATGATCGGAACGAAAAAGACAAACGAAGCGAAGAACGGCGGCTCCACGGAGCTCGTATTCGTACTGGACCGCAGCGGCTCCATGGCGGGGCTCGAGAGCGATACCGTAGGCGGCTTTAACGGGATGCTGAACAAGCAGCGCGGCAACGACGCGCCCTGCTGGGTCACAACGGTGCTCTTCGACCATGAGCGCGTCACGCTGCACGACCGCCTGCCGCTCAGAAACGTAGAGGCGCTTACCTCGCGCGATTATCAGGTGCGCGGCTCCACGGCGCTGTTCGACGCCATTGGGGAGACGGTACGGCACATCGAGAACGTGCACCGCTATATCCGCCCCGAGGATGTGCCGCAGACGACGCTCTTCGTGGTGATCACCGACGGCCTTGAGAACGCGAGCCGCAGCTGGACCAGGCACGCCGTGCGCCGGCTGCTCGATCAGAAGCAGGAGGAGGGCTGGGAGTTCATCTTCATCGGCGCGAACATCGACGCGGTGGAAGCGGCCTCCGATATCGGCATCCGCGCCGACCGCGCCGTGAATTACCGGGCGGATTCCAGAGGCACCGCCGCCGTGTACAGATCCGTCAGCTGCGCGGTCGATGAAGCGCGCCGGTGCATGCCGATGAGCTCCGACTGGCGCAGCGACGTGGACGCTGACTTCAGCGCCCGCAGCGGGAAGGATCGCAGAAAGAAAAAGTAAAAACACCGCAGACAGAAATCGGCCGTCAGCTGTCAGCTGACGGCTGTCGGCTATTTGCTCCTTGCCAAACGCGGCGGTATGTGATATACTATACATATCTGTATGCGAAGGGAGGGGCTTTGGGTGACAAAACGCAATCTCGGCGTCGATCTGCTGCGCATCGTATCCATGGGCATGGTGCTGGTGCTGCATCTGCTGCTTAACAGCGGCGCGCTCGGCGCGTTCGCGCCGTTTACCCTGCCCTACTATACCGTTTGGATGATGGAGATCCTGGCGTACGGCGCGGTGGACGTCTTCGCGATGATCTCGGGCTACGTCGGCGCGGGACGCCGGGTGCGGTATGCGAACCTTGCCTATCTCTGGTGTACAGCGGTCGTTCTGGGGCTTGCCGTGACGCTCTGGTTCCGTTTTACGCGGCCCTTGGAATACAACGTGACGCCTGACAGCCGTTTTTCTCCGCTGATCAGGGCGCTGTTCCCTGTTTTTACCTGCGAATACTGGTTTCTGAACGCCTACTTTCTGATGTTCCTCTTTCTGCCGCTCATAAACGCGGGCCTTGAGGCGCTTTCGGGGCGGCGGCTTTTCGCGATCCTGGGCGTGCTGCTGCTGGCTGTGTGCGGGCTGAACGTCGCCGGGTACGACGATCCGCTGCGCGTGGCGCACGGCTATTCCGCGATCTGGCTGCTGCTTTTGTATGTGCTCGGCGCGGCGATCAGGCGCAGCGAAGCGCTGCACCGGATCCCGAAGTCCGTGCTGCTGATCGGATATCTCTTTTTCAGCCTTGTCACCTTTGCCTCCCGCTGGCTGCTGGACCTGTATACCTTCCGCACACGGGGGCAGATCGAGCGGGACGATTATCTGGTGCGCTATGTTTCGCCTACGGTCGTGGCGGCGGCAGTCTGCCTGCTGCTGTTTTTCGCGAAGCTGAGGATCGGAAAGGCGGCGGGAGCCGCGATCGGTTTTTTGGCGCCCTCGGCGTTCAGCGTATATCTGATCCATGAGCACCCGATCTTCCGCGCGCTCATCATGCAGAAGTATTTTACCGACCTGACGCAGAGATCGCCCCTCGGCCTTGTCTGCCGGGTCCTGATGTACGCCGCCGTCCTCTTCGTTTTCTGCGCGGCGGTCGATCTTGTGCGGCGCGGGCTGTTCCGCCTGTGCCGTGTAAAACCTCTGCTGCAGAAGGCGGAGGACGCCGCGGAGCGCGTTGGGCGGCGGTTCTCGCGCCGCTTCGGGCAGAAAGGAGAAGAGAAGGTATGAGCTACTGTGCCGTATGCGGCGCAAAACTGAAAGAAGGGGCAAAGGTCTGCCCCGTCTGCGGCGCCGAGGCAAAGCCGCGAAGAGACCCCGGGGCCGAAGCGCGCTGGCAGGCTTTTACCGACGTGCCCTTTGACGACGCGGATTTTGAGATCCTGCCTGCCGCCGGCGTAAATCAGCTCCCGGCTCAGCCTGCCGAAAGGCCCGAAAGATCCGCGCCGGCTCAGCCGCTGCAGGGAGCGGCGCCTGTCTCTCAGGACCGGGCCGCGCCCGCCGCGCGGCAGCAGGCGTACGGCGGCGCATATACCTATACCGTACCGCGCGCCCCGCAGCCGGAGGAGCCGCCTTCTCCCGCGCCCGCGGCGGAGCCCGCCGACCCCCCGCGGCAGCCTGCCGGGCGAAGCGCCCCGACAGGCGCGCCCCGGCGCTCTGCCCGTCGGCCGGGCGGCGGCGCGGCCGCCCTGAAAGAGCGGGTCGGCTCAACGCTGGAGCGGCTGCGCGAGAGCCGCGTATTCGCGGACGCCGGCGTGATCGGCGGGGCGATCCTCAAGGGCAGCACGCCTGCCGCGAAAAAGGTGCGCACGGCGCTCGCGATCACGCTGGGCGCTGTCGTGCTGCTGTTTCTTCTGCTGCGCGTCACCGCATCGACGGGGGAGCGCGGCGTCGCCAAAAAACTCGCGCGGGCGTACAGCACGCGGAATACGGATCAGGTGATCGCGCTGGGCAGCGACCTGATGCGGGGGCTCGATACCGAAAACGGCACCTACGAACAGGCGTGCCGCAGCCTGATGGATCAGCTGCACGGGGAATTTACAGCGGCCGTGGGCGAGCGGTACCATGTGAGCTATAAGATCCGCATCCGCGATAACATCAAGGGCCAGACGCTCAGGACCCGCCTGATCGGCAGCTTTGGGGACGCGGGCGCGGCGGCCTTTGACGACGGCCGCGTAACGGAGCTGACGGCGGTATCGCTGAATCTGCGCGCTTCGCACGGCGGCAATTCCATACATAAGCGCATCAATCTGATGCTGATCAAAGAGAACGGAAAATGGCGGCTGGCCTCTCAGCTGATCTGACGGGAACGGGATCATGAAGATACTGCAATATATGCGCGGGCACCGTTTACGGGCGCTGCTCGCGCCTTTGTTTAAAATGGCGGAGGCGGCGCTTGAGCTGCTGGTGCCGCTGGTGGTGCGCGATCTGATCGACCGCGGCATCGGAAAAAACGATACGGCTTTCATCCTGCGCTCGGCGGGGCTGCTGGCGCTCTTTGCGGTCGTGGGGCTTGCCTTTTCGGTCACGGCGCAGTATTTTGCCGCCCGGAGCGCGGTGGGCCTTGCGGCGCGGCTGAGGTCTGTTCTGTTCCGGCAGGTGGGGCGGTATTCCTACGCGCAGATCGACGTCGCCGGTACCTCGGCCCTTATCACGCGCATGACGGGCGACGTGGAGCGCGTGCAGAACGGCGTGAACCTCGCGCTGCGGCTGCTGCTGCGTTCTCCCTTCGTCGTATTCGGCGCGGTGATCATGGCCTTTACGGTGGACGCCGGCAGCGCGTGGACCTTTGCCGTAACGGTCCCCCTTTTGGGGCTTGTCGTCGCCTGCCTGATGCGCGCCAATATGCCGCTGTTCCGCGCCGCCCAGCAGAAGCTTGATTCCGTGCTTGCCGCCGTGCGCGAGAACCTGAACGGCGCGCGCGTGCTGCGCGCCTTCGGCAAAGAGGCGGAGGAGAAACGCGCCTTTACCGAAAAAAACAGCGCGCTCACCGCGGCGAACCGCCGGGCAGGCGCGGTGTCGGCGCTTACGAATCCGCTGACGTACGTGATCCTGAACCTTGGGATCGCGGCGCTGATCTGCACCGGCGCCGTGCGCGTCGAGCGGGGCGTGCTTACCCAGGGCGCGGTGGTCGCGCTTTATAACTATATGTCGCAGATCCTGGCGGAGCTCATCAAGCTCGCGAATCTGATCGTTTCGATCTCGCGGGCGATGGCCTCCGCGAAACGGATCGAAGAGGTGCTGGACGTCGAGGCGGGGCTGCCGGCCCCCGAGACCGCCGCCGCGCCGGATCTTTCCGCGCCCGCGGTCGAGTTCCGGAACGTATCGTTCTCTTACGGAGAAAACGCCGCGCCTTCGCTTGAAAACATATCCTTTTCGGCCGGGGCGGGTACGCGTCTCGGGATCGTGGGCTCCACCGGCGCCGGTAAAAGCACGCTCGCGCAGCTTATCCCCCGTTTTTACGACGCGTCCGCCGGCTGCGTTCGGGTGTTCGGGCGCGACGTGCGCGAATACGCGCCCGAAACGCTCAGGCGGCTGATCTCCGTCGTGCCGCAGAAGGCGCTGCTGTTTTCGGGAACGGTGCGGGAGAATCTGAGATGGGGCGACCCCGCGGCGGACGACGAAACGCTGCTGCGGGCCGTGAAAAACGCCGCCGCGGAGGATGTGCTCGCCGGAAAGCCGGGCGGGCTCGACGAGCCCGTGCTGCAGGGCGGAAAAAACTTTTCCGGCGGGCAGCGGCAGCGGCTGACGATCGCGCGGGCGCTTGTAAAATCGGCTCCGATCCTGATCCTGGACGACGCCGCCTCGGCGCTCGACTACGCGACCGAACGTCGGCTGAAGGAAAATCTTGCCGCGCTGCCCGAAAAGCCCTGCGTGATCACGGTCTCCCAGCGCGCCTCGGGCGTCAGGGACTGCGACCTGATCCTGGTGCTGGAGGACGGCGTTCTTTCGGGGATCGGTTCTCACGAAACGCTTCTGAGAGAAAACGCGGTCTACGCGGAGATCTGCCGCGCGGCGGAAGGGGGCTCAGACGATGGCAAGGCGTAAAACGGAAAAGGCCCCCAAAGGGACCGTCAGGGAAGTGCTGCGTCTGTTAAAGCCCTACCGGGCGAAGCTGCTGTTTTCGCTCCTTATGGCGGCGGCGAACGTGGCTGCGACGCTTGCCGTGCCCATGATCTTCGGCGGCGCGATCGATCTGATCGCCGGCAAAGGAAGGGTGGATATCGCCGGCGTGCGTTCGGCGCTCATCATGGCTCTGCTCGGCGCGGCCGGGGCGGCGGCCGCCGCCTGGGTGATGGCTCGCTTTAATTATCACGTCGCCTACGGCGCGGTGCGCGACCTGCGCGAAAAGGCCTTCGGCAAGCTGCACACGCTGCCGCTCTCTTATCTGGACGCGCATCCGTCAGGCGAGACGCTCAGCCGGATCGTAAACGACGCGGATCAGTTCTCTGAGGGGCTGCTGCTCGGGTTTACACAGTTTTTTACGGGGATACTCACCATCGCCGGCACGCTCGCGCTGCTCATCCGCCTGCATCCGCTGATCGCCGCCGCCGTGTTTGTGCTCACGCCCCTCTCCCTTTTTGCCGCGCGCTTCATCGCAAGACGTTCCTACGGCGGCTTCGCCGAACAGACGCGCCTTCGGGGGGGGGCGACCGCCGACGTCGAGGAGATCACCGGGGGCCTGAAAACCGTGAAGGCCTTCGGCAGAGAAGAAGCCGCCGCGGCGCGGTTTGAAAAGAAAAACGACGCCCTGGCAAAGGCGTCGCTCAGGGCGATCTTCATCTCCTCGGTTTCGAACCCCGCCACGCGTTTTATCAACGCCCTTGTTTACGCCGCCGTCGCCCTCGTCGGTGCGTACGTTGTGCTGGGGCGTTTCGGCGGCGGGCTCTCGGTCGGTATGCTTGCGACGGCGCTGGGCTTCGCGAATCAGTACACCAAGCCCTTCAACGAGATCAGCGCCGTGTTCGCCGAGCTGCAGAACGCCCTGAGCTGCTTTGCGAGGGTGCGCGAGCTGATCGCCGAGCCGGACGAAACGCCGGACGGGCCGCAGGCCGCCGCGCTGACAGACGTCAGAGGCGCGGTGGAGCTGAGGGACGTATCATTCTCTTATACCCCGGAGAAGCCGCTGCTGCAGCATCTTTCTCTGAAGGTGGAGCCGGGGCAGACCGTGGCGATCGTCGGACCGACGGGCTGCGGCAAGACCACGCTCATCAATCTGCTGATGCGTTTTTATGAGCCGGATTCCGGCGAGATCCTGCTCGACGGCGTGCCGATCGCGAAGGCTTCGCGTTCGTCGCTTCGCGCCGCCTGCGGCATGGTTCTGCAGGAGACCTGGCTCAAAAACGCGACGGTGCGCG
>CADBOC010000325.1 GCA_902796175.1 Oscillospiraceae bacterium
ACCATATTATGCCCGCCGGCGCGAAGATCCTGCCCTACCGCTCGAACGTGCCCTATCTTTCAAAGTTCTGCTTCGGCGTCTGCGATCCGACCTTCCCGGAGCGCTGCGCCAAGGAGGGCCCCGGCGTGATCGTAGGCGGCGCGAACTACGGGCAGGGCTCTTCGAGAGAGCACGCGGCGCTCGTGCCCCTCTACCTCGGCATACGCGCCGTGGCGGCGAAATCCTTCGCCCGGATGCACAAGGCCAATCTCATCAACTCCGGCATTCTGCCCCTGACCTTTGTGAACGAGGCCGATTACGATAAGATCGCCCAGGGCGACGAGATCGAGCTCAGAGACATCCGAGCCAGCGTCACACACGGCGTTACGGCGACGCTCGCGGACCTCACGAACGGCGAAGAGATCCCCCTCGCGACCGGCTTCTCAGAGCGCGAGATCGCGATCCTGCTCGCGGGCGGAAAGCTCAACTACACAGCGCAGCAGAAATAATTTCAAAAAATTTTTTCAATAAGAATGGAGAACCCTATGTACGAAAAAGAGATCGAACGCGCCGCAGAGCATTTCAAACAGCTTCTTGCCCGGCAGCTCCAGCGCAGCGACCGCATCAAGGCCCAGGGCGACTTTGTGGATTATACGAAACTCGACCGGATCGTGATCGGCGTTTGCGGGGGCGACGGCATCGGCCCCGTGATCACGGCGGAATCCGCCCGGGTGCTGGCGTTTCTGCTCAAAAAAGACGTTGAAGCGGGGCGCATCGTGTTCAAGACCATTGAAGGCCTTACGATCGAAAACCGCATCGCCCATATGCAGCCGATCCCGGACGACGTTCTGGCCGAGCTCAAAGCCTGCGACGTGATCCTGAAGGGCCCGACCACCACCCCGCAGGCCGGCGACGGCAGACCCAACATCGAAAGCGCGAACGTGGCCATGCGCAAAGAGCTGGATCTGTTCGCGAACGTGCGCCCCGTGCGCATCCCCGATCAGGGCATCGACTGGACCTTCTTCCGCGAGAACACCGAGGGCGCTTACGCCGTAGGTTCCGACGGCGTGCACGTAACGGACGACGTCGCCTTCGACTTTGTGGTGACCACCACCGAGGGCAGCGAGCGCATCGCCCGTCTCGCCTACAACTACGCCCGCGCCAACGGCAAAGACCGCGTCTCCATCATTCAGAAGGCGAACGTGATCAAAACGACGGACGGCAAGTTCCTCGGCATCTGCAAGAAGGTGGGCGAGGAATACCCCGAGATCACGACGGACGAGTGGTACATCGACATCACCACGGCGAAGCTCATCGACCCCAAGCGCCGCCGCGACTTCAAGGTATTCGTGCTGCCGAATCTCTACGGCGATATCATCACCGACGAAGCGGCGGAGTTCCAGGGCGGCGTCGGCACGGCCGGCAGCGCCAACATCGGCAAAAAATACGCCATGTTCGAGGCGATCCACGGCTCCGCGCCCCGCATGGTGGCGGAGGGCCGCGCGCAGTACGCGGATCCCTGCAGCATGCTGCGCGCGAGCGCGATGCTGCTCTCGCACATCGGCTATATCAAAGAGAGCGAGGCCCTCGACCGCGCCCTTGATATCTGCATGTTCGAAGAGGCCGCGATGAAGATCACCGGCCGGGAAGACGGCTGCACGTGCAGCGAATTCGGCGACTACGTTATGAAAACGCTGACCGCCCTGCAGGAGGGCAGGTAAAAAGACAGAAAGGACGAACGCTCCGGCTCCACCAGCTATTCCCCTTCGTCCGGCGGTCCACGGGGGCAGGAGCGGCCACACAGCATGAAAGACGAGAAAGAGATATCCCCTTCCGTGATCAGCAGGCTGCCGCGGTATTACCGCTTTCTCTGCGAGCTGCACAAACAGAACGCGGAGCGCGTATCCTCCGCCCGGCTCTCGGAGATGATGGGGCTGACCGCGTCGCAGATCCGGCAGGATTTCAACTGCTTCGGCGGATTCGGGCAGCAGGGATACGGCTACAATGTGGAACAGCTGAAAAACGAGCTTGCCGCGATCCTGGGGCTGACGGAGCTGAAAAGCGCCGTGCTGCTGGGCGCCGGGAACCTCGGCATGGCGATCGCGGGCAAAATGGATTTTGAGGCAGTCGGTTTCCGGCTCGACGCGGTCTTCGACTGCGCCGATGGCCTGATCGGCAGAAGGGCCGGTCTGCATACGGTATCGGACGTAAAGACCCTGCCCGCGTACTGCGCGGCGCAAAAGCCCGATATGGCGATCCTGTGCATACCGGGCGAAGCCGCCCCCGAGGCCGTCGACACCCTGATCGGCTGCGGGGTCAGCAGCTTCTGGAACTTTTCGCATTACGACATCCGCCGCCGTTACCCCGCCGCGACCGTTGAAAACGTGCATCTCAGCGATTCTCTGATGACGCTTTCGTATATCATCAATCACAGAAAGGCAACGTGAACGTTTATGCTGAAAATCGTTAGTCTCGATATCGTTGACCTGATCACCTTCCCCTCCGGGATCCTGTTCGTGATCAAAGAGACGCTGCGCGACGATTCCGTAAAGGTATCGTTCTACAGCTTTGATACCGCCACGAAATCCATTGCCACGGTCACCAAAAACGCGTATCTGTTCTCGAAATTCGGGCCGGCGTACGCGCCGATCGCGCAGCAGCTGGGCGACTACGTCTCATGCGATACGGCAAAGCTATGGAACGGGCAGACCTTTATCATCTATTCCACCGGCGAGATGGGCCTGTTCGATGAGAACGGCGCGCTGCTGCGCACCGGGGACCTGACCTACCGCGACCTGCCCGCGCGCGACGCGGCCGTAGACAACAACTATATCTGGAGCGTGGTGCCCGCCGGCAACCTGATCGTGCGCTATTCCCTGCTGCAGGACCGCGTGGTGATGCGCATCGGCGGGGACGCCGATACCTCCTTTTCCGGCCCCGTGGCGATCGAGGAATACGACGGTTACCTGTACGTCAGCTGCCGGGATTCCCGCAAGATCAAGCGCGTAAACCTGAAGGACCGCTCCGTTGAGGAGTATAAGGCCTTCGACGAACCCGTGTTCAAATACCTGCAGGTGGGCGACTGCGAGTTCGCGGTGCTGGAATCCGGCGTATATATGCTCTGAAAAAATACCCCTCGCTCTTACGGCGGAATTTGTTGCTTTGCGACAAATTCCGCCTTTTTTTGTTTTCAGCCTTTACAAAAGCTTAAAATCATGCTATGATGAAACGAATAAATTGAACGGAGGCAACACAAATGAATCTCATTTACGGCGTGAAAGACAAACCCGGATTCGGAAAGCTGATCGTATTCGCGTTCCAGCAGCTGCTCGCCATTCTTGCCGCCACGATCGCGGTACCCTCGATCATCGGCAACGGCATGTCGCAGTCGGCCGCTCTCTTCGGCGCGGGCGTCGGCACCCTTGTTTACCTGCTCTTCACCAAGTTCCGCAGCCCCGTTTTTCTCGGCTCCTCCTTCGCGTTCATCGGCTCCATGTTCGCGGCCTTCGCCGGCGGCGTATCCATGTCGCTGGGCTACCTCGGCATGATCTGCGGCGCGGTGTTCGCGGGCTTCGTTTACGTTGTGATCGCCCTCATCGTAAAACTCGCGGGCGTGAAATGGATCGACAAGCTCATGCCCGCCGTGGTCATCGGGCCCACGGTATCCATCATCGGCCTCTCGCTCGCCGGCAACGCCGTGGGGGATCTGAGCACCGGCAAGGTGCTTATGGAACAGACCGAGCAGGTGATCGAAAACGGCGCGATCGTGGACAAGGTCTCGACGGTCTCCGCCGCGAACCCCTATCTCTGCATTCTCTGCGGCCTCGTCACCCTTTTCACCGTGATCCTCTGCTCCGTTTACGGCAAAAAGATGATGAAGCTCATCCCCTTCATCATCGGCATTCTGGCGGGCTACGCCTGCGCCGCGATCTTCACCGTGATCGGCGTTAAAACCGGCAACACAGCCCTTCAGATCATCGACTTCAACGTATTCAGTGAGATGAAGCTCTTTGAAGTGCCCGCTTTCACCTTCCTTGAGGCGCTGAAGGGCGCGAAGGAAGCGACCGCCCAGTACCTGATCTCCATTCTGGTCGCCTACGTGCCGGTCGCCTTTGTAGTGTTCGCCGAGCACATCGCCGACCACAAAAACCTTTCGAGCGTCATCGGCAGCGAGCTGCTGGAGGACCCGGGCCTGCACCGCACGCTGCTGGGCGACGGCGTAGGCTCCATGGCGGGCGCGTTCTTCGGCGGCTGCCCCAACACCACCTACGGCGAATCCGTCGGCTGCGTGGCCATCACCGGCAACGCCTCCGTCGTCACCATTCTGGCCACCGCAATCATGGCGATCGTGATCTCCTTCTTCGGGCCCTTCGTCACCTTCCTCTCCACCATCCCGAACTGCGTGATGGGCGGCGTGTGCATCACGCTTTACGGCTTCATCGCCGTCAGCGGTCTGAAGATGATCCAGAACGTCGACCGCGGCGACAACCGCAACCTCTTCGTCGTCGCCGTGATCCTGATCTGCGGCATCGGCGGCTTCTCTCTCACCTTCGGCAAGGTGACCCTCACCGAGGTCGCCTGCGCGCTGATCCTCGGCATCATCGTCAACCTGATCGTACCGAAGGATACCGCCGACGACGCCGGCAATGCGACCGAAACGGCCGCAAAGGACGCCGGCAAAGCGACGCAAAAGACCGCAAGGGCCGCAAAGACCGGCGGCAAAGCGAAGCTCTGATCCCTTCGCCGGCGCACATCGGCAGTGTGCGCCGGTTTTTCTTTATGATATTCTCAAACAGGAGGTTCCGACGCAATGCCGCATACCGTTGAAAA
>CADBOC010000326.1 GCA_902796175.1 Oscillospiraceae bacterium
CTGGGGATTTAAACTCCTGAAGCACGATTACTCCACCTACGACCTGACGGGCGGCGTATGGGGCAAGGATGCTTCGGCGGAGCTCTGCAAAAAGGAAGTCCGCTTTTTTGACGGGACGAAAACCACGGCCCAGGTCATAAAAACCCTTTACACAACGATCCATGACGCCGCCGGCGGCGAAGCGCTGATCCTCGGCTGCAACACGATCGGGCATCTGGGCGTCGGATGCATGGAGCTTGACCGTACCGGCGACGACACCAGCGGCAAAGACTGGGCGCGCACCAAAAAGATGGGGGTGAACACCCTCGCTTTCCGTATGCCGCAGCACGGCGCGTTCTACGCGGCTGACGCGGACTGCGTCGGCATTACGCCCGACGTGCCGTGGGAGAAAAACGGGCAGTGGCTGCGCCTGCTCTCCGAAAGCGGCACGCCCCTGTTTATCTCCGTCGCCCCGGGCTCTCTCACCGGGCCGCAGTACGCTGAGATCAGACGTGCGTTCGAAGCCGCCGCCGCCCGGCAGCCCGTCGGCGAGCCCCTCGACTGGATGGAAAACGCCTATCCTGAGAGCTGGAGGCTCCGCGGGCTGGAGGTACGGTTTTTCTGGTAAGGGAACCGGTTACAGCAGGGGAAAAGTTAAAAAAAACGAAAGATGAAAGACGAAATCGGGCGCTGCGCGCGGCATTGAAAACGGCGCCCGGGCGCCGTGAAAGAACAAACCGCACGAAAGACGCGGCAATGCCGTTTTTGCGGGGCACGACGGCCGCGGCGCGCCGGTTCCCGTCCGACTGAAGCAGGCGCGCGTCCCGTTTGTCCATCCTGCAGAATTGCGGATTTTTGAATCTTAAAAACGGGATCCCCGAACCGTCAAGGTCCGGAGATCCCGTTTTTTTATACGCAAAGCGTTTTCCGAAGCTGCCGCCTGTTCCCTTTTGCCTGTTATATCCTTCGGCGCTGGCGCCGAAGGTCACGGCATATAGACGTCGCTTGAATCCGGAAAATCCGCCGGCATGAGGAACGGGCGCATAAAATCGATCGTAAAGCGCACGCCCCACTGGCCTTTTTTGCCGCGCCAGTTATGGGAGTGCGGCTCAATGGAGAGCATGCCGTCGTAGTTCTTGATGTAGAGCAGCGCCATCACCGCGGGCCACTTCGTGGTATCGAGCCCCGCCGGGCTGTCGTCGTAGCTCTCGCCCGCCACCTGCAGGTTGCCCTTGATGTGGAAGTGATAGATCCGCTCGCCCCAGTCCGCGATCTCCTTCAGATAATCGCTGCGGCGGTTGATGGCGTGGGAGGTATCGTACTTGATGCCGAGCTCCGGCAGCGCCCCCAGCACCACCGTCCACGCCTTCGGTCCGTAAACAAAGTTGGCCCAGTCGCAGTTATACACGGCGATCTTCACGTTTTTGCCGGCGGCGTAATCCAGAAGCCTGCGGAAATAATCGATCGCGATCACGCAGTTTTCGTAGTAGCTCTTACCCTCCGTATAATTGCAGCCGACGTTGTACACCGGGCAGCCGAGGAAAGAGGCGAGATCGATCAGGTTTTTATCGTGCTGCAGCGCCTCGGGGATCACCTCCCCGTTTTCATCGATCCTGTTCATGCCCCAGCGGCCCATGGAACCGACCTTTACGCCGTAATCCGCCGAGGCCTGCCTGATCTCTTCTTTTTTGGCAAGGATCTCAAAGGAATCGTAGTTGTGGTTCATGCAGAATTCCACCGCTTCGAGTCCCAGATCGTGTACGGCGCGGATATGCTCGCGCTCCCATCCGTTGATAATACCGAGAACCATGTATTGTTTCCTCCTTACAGGCGTTTATTCCGCTTCCTTCAAAAGCTCCGCGGGCAGATACCCGGTTTTGCCGTCGACGGTGACCTGCGCCCAAACGGCGCCGTCGGCGTCCGTTTCGCTTCCCCGCACCGTCACCCCGTCGCCGTCCGACAGAATGGCAACGACCTCGGCGTCGGCCTTCGGTTCCTGCCGCAGCCGGACCGTATCCTCCCCGCTGTCTACGGTATACGAGCCGGGCTCCATCGAGCCGCCGTCTTCCCCGGTCTGCGGTTCGGTGATCCCGGGCGCGGAAACCGCGGCGCTCTCGGAAACAGGCTCGGAGCTGCGCGAAAGATAGAACATCGGCAGCCAGCCGACCGCTCCGTCCACGGTCGCTTTGCCCCAGTAAAGGTAATTCGGATCCTCCGATGCGGCGTCGTAGAGCACCTCTTCCACCGTTACCTCGTCGCCGTTGATCAGCTCGGCGACCTCTTCCGCGTCCGCGGAATGATCCTTTCGCAGCAGCAGCGTGTAGTTGCCGGTGTTCACCGTATAGAGCCCAACGGGATATACCTCGTTCGCCGTCTGCGCCGAGGGCGCTTCGGCGGAGGTAGTCCCGGCGGCAGTCTCCGCCGAAGGCGCGGCGGCGGTAACGTCCGTCTCTCTGAGCGCCCTCTGTCTGCCCAAGTGAACGCCCGCGAAGAGCGCGGCCGCAAACGCCGCGACCGCCGCGACAAGAATGAACGTCTTCGCGCCGTTTACCGGTTTTCGCTCTGACCGGCGCAGCGTATAGGTCTGATTCTGATCCATAGCGTTATAAAGCCTTTCTGTATTCTACTGCCGTGCCGAGAACGGTGAGCGTCGGCTCGTCGTTCTCAAACCACAGCGGCGGCGCGCCGTCAAGCGAGCCGGAAAGCAGGACTCCCCCGCTGAAAAAATGCAGCCGTCTGAGATAATACGCGCCCTTCGCCCGCAGAAAGACTGTCTGTCCGTCCAGACATGAATCCTGCTTTCTTATCAGAACGACGGCGCCGAGCGGGATCAGTCCCTCCATCTCGGGCGTATCGTTCAGAAGGAAGAAAAACGCGTCGCTCCCGCGCAGATACTCCGAAGAGATCGAACGGTACGTCTCCGGCTCGGCGCCCTCCCGGTAATCGGAGAGCCGGTAAACGGGCAGATTGGTGCGCACCGCGCCGCTGTCGCCGAGATAACAGTCGCGGCACAGCAGATAATCGAGGCTGGAGTCGAAGATCGCGCTCAGCTTCAGCAGCATGGCGATATCGGGCTCGTTCGCGCCGAGCTCCCACATGCGCACCGCGCTCGCGCTCTTGCCGAGGCGCTCGGCGACCTCCGCCTGCGTAAACCCGGCGTTTTTCCTGAGACGCTTGAGTCTCTCCCCAAAGGTATCCGGCATCCGCTCACTCCCCTTTTTGTCTATTATACACGCCCGCGGTCCTTTTTGCAAGCGTTTCAACGTAGACAGGAAACGCATTTTTGCCGGGCGGTTGAACGCCCCTCGCCGCTCAACCGCCCGTCTGCAACGTGCTGTTCGAACGCGGATCTGTCAGAGACGCCATAAAAGCGTCGACCTTCTTCAGTTTTCCGGCGCAGCGCCGGTCAACAATACGAAGAAACGGCTTTTGGATCAATACGGTCCGTACATACTCTATGCCAACGCTCAGCAGGAACACCCCGACAGACAACGCGATAAAGCGCAGCGGAAACAGCGCGTCAGGTCGAATAAAGCCGATCCATCCTGCCTTCTTGAAGATATACTGCTGCACGTTCATATACCCCGGAACGGTGACGCCCGTAAACAGGTAAACACCGAGCAGATACGCCGTAAACCTGTTTACAAAAGTGATACGCGTCGGCTTTTTCAAAAAAACCGTAAAACAGATCATTTTTTTCTATTGATCCGATCATACCACAGCCGACAAAATTTGTAAAGCCGCGCCTGCCATTTCCTTGCGGGGATGTGACTTTTTATCCACCCTTAACCGCGCCGAGTGTAAAACAGCCTGGCGAAAACCGAATATCACCGGAAGGTGATGAATCGCCGCGGGCGCCTTTTGTCTCTATGAAGAACGGATCTGCGTCCGTCCGGCAGATCGCACAGCCGGGCAAGACGGATATTCGCTTTATGAGGCGTCCGACGGAAGACCGAAAAGCAGAACAACGCCCTTCGACCGTTTCATATTCAACAGATTCAAAAGCCGGGACGCACCGTTTAAGTGGATCCCGGCTTTTTTGCTTCCGGTTTTTTCCGTCCCTCTTTTTGCGAGTTCAGTATCTGTTCCCCAGTAAAATGCCGATACTATGAAATGATTCGTCATTCACAAAAAAAGAATCGCTATTTTTATAAAAAAAACAGCAAGCCTTTTTTGGCTAAAGATTGCTATTTCAACAAGATAGGGGTAATCGTTAATTATTTGATACACCCGTTTCTGAGTCAGTTGTCGAAACCAAAGTTTGTGATTTTAAGTGTTCTGCAGTTTTCTGAAACAGTCCGCACAGTTCCGGAAGGGATTCCGTTCGGGGCGTTTACGCTGACCTCAAGTGTGAGTTCCACGTCGCTGCCTTCAACAGCCATCAGGTGCTGGATGATTTCCTGAACGTAGTTGTTCACGTCTCGACCAACACGTATGGGATCCAGCTTGGCGCTCATGAAGAAGTGCGTATTTTCCTTTGCAGGCTGAGCGGGAACAGGTGACTCTCCGGTTTTTGTTGGTCTCTCTCCTCCGTTACTGCCGCCGGAGACTGGTTCATCGCCGCCGGGCTGATCGCCAGTCTTAGGCGGTTCTTTGGGCTCTGCTACGATCTGTTTCAAGGCAACCGACACTTTCACAAGCAGATCAGCTTGATTCAGCGACAAGAGCGTCTGGTTGAATCTGAGATCGACATAACGGCTTCCGGAATATGCACCGGCAAGCGCGAAGTATTCGTCGGAGGCGAGCCCTCTCAGAATGGTGTTTTCCAGAACGCTGTAATTCGCAAGCCTCGGAAGGTAACAGTATGTACTCAGGTAGGCCCACAGGTTCTTGATCTGGATGTCGTTGCTGTCTCTCCAAAGAAGATCATCAAGCTGCATCAGCAACAAAGCGGGCGCCCAGTTGGTGATGATCTGTTCACTCTGGATCATTTTTCTGGCGGCTTTTGCAACAATACTGTCATCCCCACCGCTGATACTGCTGACCTCCCACTGAATGGTCTTCATGTCGCCAAACTGGTCGATATAAGGAACCAAAAGCCAGCAATAGGTCTCATTAACGCGGAGGTCAACCGTGTGATTGCTACGGTCCAGGTTCTGCTGCGCTTCGCGGATCTGATTTCCGTCGAGGTTCAGCTCATCTTTTTCGGTTACGATGGACTTCCATGCGATGAACCGTTTGACCTCAGCCTGAAGTGATCCAAGGTTATCTGAATCAGGCGCGACAAAGGCAAGCATATTCCGGAAGATGCGAGGAGACGTTCCTCTGTTGTTCAGAATATCCTCCACAGCATCGATCGCTTTTGAGCGCTCCGCCTTGCGCCGGTATGTATCCGAGGAACGGAGAATCACAAGCCGCACTGCCTGATCGTCAGGTACGTCTAAAGAGGACGCCGGGCAGGCATGGATGCCGGCAAACGGATTCTCTTTACGCAGTTTCTTCAGTCTTGCTTCGATCTCAACTTCTACGTCAGCGGCGCTGACCTGTGAGGCACGATCCTCCGCAGTCTTCCTGAGGGTGGGACGGGTATCGTACCAAAAACGGTTTCCGTTGGGATTATTGTATAGATAAGAGAGTGATCCATGCAGCGTGTTCAAAGCATCGTTGAAGTCGGAGATGCTTTCGCCCGGCTGAACGATACCGAGACGGATACGAGAAGCTTCCAATCCGCGAACCGCCTGATCGCGGGTAGTCGGAGCGCTGCCCAGCATGATGGCGCGAGCCACACGCCTCGCTGCTACAATGCGTCCATAACGATGGTTGGTTTTGTCTTTCTGATAAGGAATGGAGTTCTTGCCGTCAACTTCACGGTCGATGATGCTGTTCCACGTATCGGGCAGGTGCCGGACAAGCTCATCGCGGACGTTCGGCATATCCAGAGGAAGCGAGCCGGGCATGATCATTGCGCTGGCGTCGTTCGCCATCCAAAG
>CADBOC010000327.1 GCA_902796175.1 Oscillospiraceae bacterium
CGGCTCTTCTACGGTACCGTTCACGTCCCTGATCTGCAGGAGGATATCCGTACCCCCGTCGTGTATTCGGACGTGCTAACGCGCTTTCGCTTTCAGCCGGACGACGGCTCCGAAGAGATCTGGTTCCTGAATTTTGCGGCGCACTGCGAATCGCTGCAGGGCTGCAACCATCTGGTGAGCGCCGATTATCCGGCGTATCTCCGGGAGCGCATCCGCGAGAAGACGGGGGCCGGAACGGTTTTCGCCGTCGGCGCGGTCGGCGGCATGATCAGCATGCGGGTGGATGAGGAGGATCTGCTCCGCCGCGAGCACCGGCTGCTCGAAAGCACCCGCCGCATCGGCAGAAGGCTTGCCGATCACGCGATCGGCATAACGCAGGAACGGGAGCTCAAGCCCCATGTAGGCTATGCCTCGCAGGTCTTCTACGTGCCGGTCGAAAACCCGCTTCTGAGCGCCGCGGCGCTCGTCGGCATCATTCAGGCCTCGCCCTTTTACCTGCCCGAGGGCCCGGCGGTGCGCACCGTTACGACCTATATGGAGATCGGCGGCCTGCCGCTGGTCTTTCTGCCCGGCGAGCTGTTCCCGGAGCTTGTGTACGGCGGGGCGCTCACGGCGGAGGATTCCGCCACGGGGACGGGGCCGGAGGTCAACCCCCCGATCCTCGCAGACCTCATCGGCAAAAAGGACTTTACCGTCTTCGGCCTTGCGGACGATGAGATCGGCTACGTGCTGCCGCCGAACGATTATTATCTGAATCCCGATCAGCCTTATCTGGAAAAAGGCGTCGACCGCTTCGGCCGCCGCCATTACGAGGAGACAAATTCCGCAGGTCCCGGGGCCGCCGGCGCGATCGCCGCGGCGCTCGCGCGCCTGACGGAGTGCGTTAAAAAGCTCAAAACCGAAATGGGAGGAAACCTTGATGACTAAGACCAAACGCGTTCTCTCTCTGGCGCTCGCCCTCTTGCTTGCCTTTTCCTGCTTCGCCGCCCCCGTGTTCGCGGCCGGCGCGGAACAGACGGATTCCGCCTACAGCGTCAGCGAACGGCTGGAGCACGGCTTTTATCAGGTCGTGGATAAGCTGATCCGCCTGCTCGGCAGGTTCCTCAATATGGTGATCCCCGGCAAGGACTGGGCCGGCAAGATCCCGTCTTTACGGAGTTATACGCCGGAACAGTTTTACCCGGGGAAGGACCGCTTTGACGCCGCCCCCGCCCCGGACGCCGAATGGAGCATGGGCTACGCCGCACGTTCGTTCCTGGACGGGATCGACGCGACGGACGGCACGTACTTTATGGCCGGTTCCCTTGAGGCCTTCAAGGGCCGCGCCGCCGTGAAGGTGCTGGATGATCAGGGCGTGGTGAGCTGGGCGCTGAGCGACGGCGACACCACCGTCACCTTCTCCTCAGTGGACGGCTTCGGCCTTACCCGCGGCGACGTGCGCGAGATCCGCGCCCGCCTTGCCGATTTCGCGGCGGAAAACGGGATCGATTCGATCAACGTCGGCGCGCTGCATCAGCACTCCGGCATTGATACCCTCGGCCTTGGCGCGCCGCTGGTGCCCGCCGTGCTGAAGAACCCCTGGGCTTCCATGTTCTATGAGGACGGCCTTGTGCAGGGCAAGAACCCTGCGTTCATGGAGGCGCTCTACACCGCCGTCACAGAATCCGTGATCGAAGCGGTGGAGGATATGACCGCCGGTCAGCTTTATTACGGCAGCGCGGACGCTTCCGCCGTGATGCACGACAAGCGCGACCCCGCCGTGTTCGACCCCGATATCGTCCGTCTGCGTTTCGTGCCCGACGACGCCTCCAGGACCGAGATCTGGGTCACCGAAGCCGGCATCCACCCCGTAAGCCTTGGCGCGGGCGGGGATCAGGTCTCCGGCGACTTCCCGTATTATCTCAGAGAATATGTGGCTGAGAACGACGGCGCGCGTCTCGCGTTCATCCAGGGCGCGGAGCTTGCCATCACCAATACGGTGGAATCGGTGCCGGTGGATGAGACGAAGGGCGACGTAGCCCGCGCCGCCGCCGTCGGCGAGGCCCTCGGCCGGGCGCTGGAGGGCATTACGGAGGAAAAGGCGCTGCCCGCCCTTCTGAACGTTTCGATCCGCGAGGTGAAGGTCCCCGTTGATAACCCGGTTCATACGCTGGCGGGCAGAGAGGCGCTGCTCTCCTCTGTATTCGTACGCGACGGCCTCGGCTACGACGTGATCACCGAGCTCGGCTACATGGAGCTCGGCGGCACGCTCGGCGTTGTGACGGTGCCCGGCGAGATCGATCCCGCCATTCTCTTCGGCGGCGCGATCTCGGCTCAGGAGAGCTGGACCGGCGAGAGCTGGGATTATACCCCGTGGGCGGAGACCTGCGGCGCGGAGCGTCTTGTCTGCTTCGGGCTTTGCAACGACCAGATCGGCTACATCCTTTGCGGCAACGACATCCGTTCCATGCTGACGGAAAACGAGGAGATCAACGCCGTATCGGTGAACTCCGCCGCCGTTCTGACGCAGGCCTTCGAAGCTCTGATCAAAGAGGTAAAATAAAAAAGGCATCGCCCCGGAAGGAAACGCGCGTCTATGCTCTTCTTCCGGGGCGTTCTTTTTTGGGAGATGCGTCATGATGAGATCGAAACTGAGGACTGTCTGTCTTTCGCTGCTCGGCGCGCTGCTGCTGGGCTTTTTGTGGCGCGTGCGCGGTACGCACGGCTGGGGTTCTTCCTGGGGGCTGCTGAACGCCGGATTTGTATTTTCGCTCTTTCTGAGCCTCGCCGTCGGCAAAAGGAAGGCCGCCGACCTGCCGCTGACCGTTCTCGGGGCGCTGAGCTTTATGCTTACCTGCCCCGCGTGGGGGACGCTGCTGGAACAGATCACCGGCGTGCTCTCCGTCAGCGCGAGGGACGGGGACCCCGTTTTGTATGAGATAAACCCCGCTTCGGGCGTCATGATGATGCTCGCGCTCGGCTTCGGCCTCGCGAGTATCTGGGGCGTGATGCTCGGGCGTACCTTCGGGGAAAAACGCTGGCGGTTTCAGGATTACGCCGCCGTCGTCTTTTCCTTTATCGCCTCGGATCTTCTGGCGAAGGCGACCGTGGGGCACTGGCTGCTGCGGCTCATTGAGCCCCAGGCCGTTACGGCGTTCGAAAACGGCCTTGCCGCGGCGGGTACGCCCGGAAAGGCTTACAGCGTCTACATGTCCCATTTTATGGGTGTTTCGTGGGCGAAGGGGATCGTCGGCGGGCGGAACTATTTTCAGTCCGTCGCCATGCTCTCTCTTGCCGTCGCCGCCGTCTGCGTGTTTCTGACGGTCCGTCTGGTCGTGAAGGATTCGTACGCCGCGAAAACGGGCCTTGTCGTTTCGGCCGCCTTTTCGTGTTCCATCACGCTGTCGGACCTCTGGTTCTTCTTCGGCGCGGGCGGCTATCGCATGGCGCAGGGCTTTTCCCTGCCCGCGGGCTTCGCCCCGTGGAGCCTCTGGGAGTATTGTACGGGCTTTTTCGCCGGCGGCGTTATCACCGCGTTTCTCTGTATCACCGCGCGTAAAAAGGGCGACACGCCGCCCCTGCTGCCCGAAACGGCGGGGAAAAAAGGGCGTTTGTTCGGATACGTCCTTGTTACGGTCGGCGGCGTCGGGATCAATACCGTGCGCCCGCTGCTTGAAAAGGCGGAGCCGCAGGCGGCGTCGGTCGTATCGGCCGCCGTTATGGGGCTGGCGGTGCTTGCCGCCGCAGTCCTTGGGTACCGCCGTCTGCCGTATCCCTTGGATCAAAGGTCGGCGAAACGCCTCACTGCGATCCTCGGCGGCGGTATGACGGTATTCATCCTGCTCGTCTACCTCTTCGTCGGCGAGAGCGCGTTCCGGGACCTTCATTCTCTGCACAATATCCTCGCTCTTCTTTCCGCCATCATGGCCGCGACATATTTCGCGCGACGTGCGATTTTTGAAGTTAGAAGTTAGAAGTTAGAAATGAGAAATGTCGGAAAACGCTGCGCGTTTTGATTGTTTCAATTCACTTCTAACTTCTCACTTCTCACTTCTCATTTCTCATTGGCTTCTCACTTCTCATTTCTCATTGGTAAAGAAAAAACGCCCCCGAACGCGCTTCGCGTTCGGGGAGCGGTATGCCGCGGATGAGAAGGCGCGGCTTTTATGCCTCTTTGTTGTAGCGGGCAAGCCAGATGTAGGCGATATCCATCGCCGCGAACAGGCCCTTTTTTTCGCTGGTTTTCACGATCCGCTCGCGGGGACGAACGGAGGGGTCGGTGTTCAGCAGCTGCACGATCACCTTGTCTGTGAGCGTCTGCCCGTTCTGGGGGCGGGTGGATGCGATCTTCATCGTCACAACGTAGGGGTCGTAGGTGTTGCCGAAGTAAATGGTGTTGCCGTTTCTGACGAGGGGATAGCCTTTATAGGTGAGAAATTCCTGTTTGTCTGCCATGGTTCGTCCTTCTTTCCGGGGTTAGTCTTTTTTTCCGCCCTGTACGTAGTCGCGGATCAGGATCTGCAGCAGCTCAAAGCGGTCGACCCTGCGCATCAGGTTTCGCGCGTTGTTGTAGCTTGTGATATAGGTCGGGTCTTCGGTGAGGATATAGCCCACGATCTGGCTGATGGGGTTATACCCTTTTGCCTGAAGCGCGTCGTAGGTCGTGAGAATGATGCGGCGGAGATCCTCCTCTTTCTGACCGGAGAGATCGATCTTCTGCGTATTCCCGAAATTATGCGTGCTTCCGCTCATAGCTGTACCTCCGTTCGATAATACTGAGTTTATTATAACATAAACAAACGCGTAAATCAATATCAAATATTTTTTTTTCGGATGTCGCCGCCGCGGGAAGTTTTCGCTTTTTCGCGCGGGGCTCAAAGAAAAGCTTGCATTTTGCCGCTGTTTCATATATGATATGCTTGATATGAAATACGGAAGGGTATGTATGATGGAGGATTACGGCGATATACGGTGCTTTATCGTGGATATGGACGGCACCTTTTATCTGGGCGAAACGCTTCTGCCGGGGGCGGTCGAGTTTGCCGAGGCGGTCCGTTCCACGGGCAGACGGTTTTTCTTTTTTACGAACAACTCATCACACAGCGCGGCGGAGTGCATCGAAAAGCTGCGGCGGCTCGGTTTTCCAGCCGAAGACGGCAGCGTGATCATCTCTTCTCACGTTACGATCGATTTCTTAAAGCGGGAACGCCCGGGCAAACGCGTGTATCTGCTGGGCAACGAAAACCTGACGAACGATTTTCTTGAGGCCGGGATCGAGCTCGATGAAAACGACCCCGATATCCTTGTGATGGGCTTCGATACCACGCTGGATTACGAAAAGATCTGGCGCTTTTCCCGCTTTCTCGCCGCCGGAAAGGAATACATCGCCACGCACCCGGACGACAACTGCCCGCTCAAAAACGGCTTTATGCCGGATACCGGCTCCTTTATGGCGATGTTCCGGCAGTCCACCGGCAGAATGCCGGATCTCATCATGGGCAAGCCCTACGGGTTTACGGTGGATTACGTCACCCATAAGCTCGGCATCCGCCGGGAAGAGATCGCCTTCGTCGGCGACCGCCTGCAGACGGATATCGCCATCGGCGCGTGGAACGGCCTGAAAACGGCGCTCATGTTCACGGGCGTGACCTCGCCGGCGCTCTACGAGCAGTCGGATATCCGCGCCACAGACACCTTCGCGAACATCGGCGAGCTCGCGGCAAGGCTGCGCCGCGCGGCGAAGGAAAAATGAGAAGTGAGAAGTGAGAAGGAAGTGAGAAGTGAGAAGAGAGAAGTGAGAAGTGATGGACGGGCTCCGCCCGTACCCGATCATAAAAAACAAAACGCGAAGCGTTTTCCGACATTTCTCATTTCCCGTTTCTGACTTCTAACTTTATTTGTCTACACAATTCAGTGAGAAGTGAGAAGTGATGGACAGGCTCCGCCCATACCCAATCATAAAAAACAAAACGCGAAGCGTTTTCCGACATTTCTCATTTCTCATTTCTGACTTCTAACTTTATTTGTCTGCACAATTCAATTTCTATAGAAAACTGGAGGAAGCCATATGTCTCAGGAGATCAAACGCAGTTGGTACAAAGAGATGTCCGTGTATCAGATCTGGCCCCGCTCGTTCTGCGACGGCAACGGCGACGGCATCGGCGATCTGAAGGGCGTGCTCTCAAAGCTCGATTACATCAAGAGCCTCGGCGTGGACGCGATCTGGTTCTCGCCGCTCTACAAATCCCCGCAGAAGGATTTCGGCTACGACATCGCCGACTACCGCGACATCCAGCCCGAATACGGCACGCTGGAGGATTTCAAGGCGGTGCTCGACGGCGCGCATGAACGCGGCCTCCGCGTGATCATGGATCTGGTCGTAAACCATACCTCCGACCAGCATCAGTGGTTCCTTGAGAGCAAAAAAGGCAGAGACAACCCCTATCACGATTATTACTTCTGGCGCAAGGGCAAGTCTTTCGGCCGAAAGCCCAACAACTGGACGTCCACCTTCGGCGGCGACGCCTGGGAGTACGACGAGGGGCTCGACGAGTATTACCTGCACCTCTTCGCCAAAGAGCAGCCTGACCTCAACATGGATTACCCGAAGGTCCGCGAGGAAGTAAAGGACATCATGCGCTACTGGCTCGATATGGGGGTCGACGGCTTCCGCGAGGATGTGATCACCTTCATCTCCAAAGCGCCGGGGCTGCCCTCAAGCCCCTACTGGTTTCCGCTGGGCACCGGCATCGAGCATTATATGCACGGCCCGCACCTTGACGAGTACCTGATGGAGTTCAAAAACGACGTACTGTCGAAATACGACTGCATGACGGTCGGCGAAGCTCCCATGATGACGCCGAAGCGCGCTTTGATGCACATCCGGGAGGGCGAAAATCAGCAGCTCAACATGATGTTCCACTTCCAGC
>CADBOC010000328.1 GCA_902796175.1 Oscillospiraceae bacterium
GCTGCGCCGCAGAGCCGTTCCCACCTGGGGCGTGTTCCTCAACGAGTATGAGCAGGGCGGCGGTCCGCTGATCGACATCGGCACCCACGCGCTCGATCTCACGCTCTGGATCATGGATAACTACAAGCCGAAAATGGTGGTGGGCAACACCTTCCGCAAGCTGGCCGATAACCCCCCCGAAAAGCAGGGCAACGCCTGGGGCGTGTGGGATCCCGAAAAGTATACGGTAGAGGATTCCGCCTTCGGCTACATCGTGATGGAAAACGGCGCGGTGATCAACCTGATGTCGAGCTGGGCGATCAACATGCACCGGTATAACGAGGCCAGCTACGTGCTCTGCGGCACCGAGGGCGGCATCACCAATACCGACGGCCTGAAGTTCAACACCGTTAAAAACGGCAGACAGACCGTGGAGACGGTCAATATGGAGGCCGGCGGCGCCGCGTTCTACGAGGGGCATTCCGTAAATCCCTCCACCGCCGATATGGCGCAGTGGATCGAGGCCATTCTGAACGATACCGATCCCTGCGTGCTGCCCGAGCAGGCGCTCGTCGTCACGCAGATATTGGAGGCGATCTATACCTCCGCCAAGACGGGCAAGCCCGTGTTCTTTGACTGATAAGGAGGTCTGTTTCCATGAAACTCGGTATTCAGATGTATACCCTGCGCGACCACATCGATTCCCCCGACGCGATGCTCCGCGTTCTGGAGGAAGTAAAGCGGATGGGCTTCGACGGCGTTGAGTTCGCCGGCTTTGCCGACGTGCCCGCCGAAACGCTGAAGGCGAAGCTCGACGAGCTGGGTCTCGTCTGCGTCGGCGCGCATATGGGGCTCGATGATTTTAAACCGGAAAATCTCGAAAAAACGCTTGCCGACGTCAAAACGCTCGGCATGAAGACCGTCGGTATCGGCGGGGCCGATACCTCCACCGAAGACAGCCTTTCCCACGTCATCGACGTGCTCGGCCACGCCCATGAGGTCTTTGGCAAAGAGGGGATCCGCGTCTACTTCCACAACCATACGGAGGAGTTTAAGGCCCCCCTGTTCGCCACCGCCCCCGGCACGATCTTCGATCGCCTGAAGGCCGTCTGCGACATGCAGGTGGATACCTACTGGAGCTTTGTCGCCGGGCAGGATAACTATAAGCTGATCACGGAGAATAAGGACCGCATCGTCCACCTGCACATCAAGGACGGCGTCGGCCGTAAGCCGATGGCGCTGGGCGAGGGCGAAAACGACCTTGCGACCGTCGTGAAGGCGGCGAAGGACGCCGGCATCGAGTGGCTGATCCTCGAAAACGACGATCCCGTTCCGACGGGCCTTGAGGACGCGGCCCGCAGCATGGCGTGGCTCAAAGCGAACGTATAAAAGGAGATACCAAGATGAAATTAGGCGTATTTACCACGCTTTTAAGCAACCTCTCGTTGGAAGAGAGCCTGAAATATTTTACCTCCCTCGGCATCGAGATGGTGGAGATCGGCTGCGGCGGCTACCCCGGCAACGCCCACGCGGACCCCGAGGTCCTTCTGAACGACCCCGCGGCGCTGGAGGCCTTCAAGGCCCTGATCGCGAAGTACGGCGTCGGCATTTCGGCGCTCTCGTGCCACTCGAACCCCGTGCATCCCAACAAGGCGGAGGCCGCCGCTGCGGATAAGACCATCCGCAATACGATCCTGCTCGCCGAAAAGCTGGGGCTCGATCAGATCAACACCTTCTCGGGCTGCCCCGGCGACCACCCGGGCGCAAAATACCCGAACTGGGTCACCTGCCCCTGGCCGAACGATTTTCTTGAGATCCTCGACTGGCAGTGGAACGAGGTGCTGATCCCTTATTGGAAGGACCTTGTCGCCTTCGCGAAGGCCCACGGCGTAACGAAGATCGGTCTGGAGCTGCACCCCGGCTTCTGCGTCTACAACACCGATACGCTTCTGCGCCTGCGCGCGGCGGTCGGCCCCGAGATCGGCGCGAACTTCGATCCCTCTCACCTGATCTGGCAGGGCATGGAGCCCGTGGCGGTCATCCGGGCGCTGGGCGACGCGATCTTCCACGTGCACGCCAAGGATACGCGCCTCGATAAGTACAACATCGCCCGCACCGGCGTGCTGGATACCAAGCCCTACGCGGATGAGATCCACCGCTCGTGGATCTTCCGCTCCGTCGGCTACGGCAACGACGAGCTGTACTGGAAGGATATCGTATCGAACCTGCGCATGGTGGGCTACGACCACGTTCTCTCCATTGAGCATGAAGACAGCCTGATGAGTCAGAACGAGGGCCTCACCAAAGCGGTGCATACCATGAAAAACGTGCTGATCACCGAAGGCACCGGCGAAATGTGGTGGGTCTGAGCCCGCCCCGCTGACGCGGCGGCGGAACGCCGTCCGGCTGCAGGACGACCTGTATAAAGCGTTTTATGAAGAACGGGGATCCCCGGACGTTCGATCGTTCAGGGATCCTCTTTTGTTTGATCTGAAGGACCCGGATCTGCCGGGCTTCGCCCGTACCCATTCAATATGTTCCGGTTTCTGCTCTTGACTTTTTCTGCCCGTATTCTATATAATAAAATGATCAGGATCCGAAAAAGCGGAACAGAGAGCCGTAAAGGAGACGAACGAAATGAAAAAAGCGTTATCAGTCATTTTAGCGATCGTATTGCTGGTCGGCGCCGTTCCGTTTGCCGCATTCGATCTCACGCTGAAAGCCGACGCGTACAGCTATATCGAATACGGTTCATATCCGCAGAGCTGTGTAAAGGACGAAACGCTGATTTCGGAATTGGAGGCGGCGCCCAAAACATGGGCAAGCTATGGGTACTTTTCGGAAGGCGTGTCCGGCGATTGGATGCGGTATGCGGATTTTTTTCATGACGGCGTCAAATATCGCGCTGTGGTTTTTTCAAAATACAGAACGCGACTGGTCGAAGAAAGCTATCTCCTCGATCATATTTATTATTTCAAATACGAACCGCTTAAATGGAGGATTTTGGATGCTTCGAGCGGATTGATCATGTGCGAGAGCATCATAGACGCGCAGCCTTTTCAGAATTCTGTGTATCAAAAAGACTTTTACTTATGGTATACGGATGATTCCTGTACCGTGAACGCCTCCAATTACGCGGAGTCCTCTATCCGGCGGTGGCTGAACGACAATTTTTATCTGACCGCGTTTTCGGAAGAACAAAAACAAAACATTCTGGTCAAAACGATCAACAATCAGGCATATTACGCGAATCCGGAGTATGACGCGCCCGCAACGCAGGATCCTGTTTTTCTTCTTTCCTATCGGGAAGCGGGTGATTCCAAGTTTTTCGCCAACAATGCAGCCAGACGCGGTTGGGGAACGGAATACGCAAAGTCGCAGGGGCTTAGTTATGACAGTTACTCCGACAACCGTTCAGGCTGGTGGCTTCGTACGCCTTTCACAACGAAACACGTTTATGTCTGTGAATCGTACGAGAATCCGGTCTATTACCACGACGCTGTAAACCAGTGGTATGTTACCGGCGTAGGCGGCGGGGTCCGTCCTGCGTGTTATTTATCAAAAATCAAGAAGGATGCTTCTGTTGCGCACTATTTATATTCCTCCGGGGAAGAAAAACATATTTGGAACGCCGGAAAAACCGTAAGTTCCCCGACGTGTACAACGGAAGGAA
>CADBOC010000329.1 GCA_902796175.1 Oscillospiraceae bacterium
GAGCGCGGCTTCGTCGACCTTCTCAAGACGGTCAAGGTCGCTGTTGTGGCGCAGGTCCGCGAGCTTTACCACCCGCGCGACCGGGTTCCGCCCGATCGCGTCCACATAGGTAAAATACGGCGTCTCCTTGTCGTGCGTGAGCAGCGACAGTGCGTCGGTGACGCGGGCCGGGAAGCCCATCGCGCTCAGGTCCGCCACAGTCAGCTCCGTATCCTCGACCACGTCGTGCAGCAGGGCGACCGCGACCGTATCCTCCGTTTCCATCTGCTCCGCCAGGTGGAACGGATGGAACACGTAGGGCGCGCCGCCCTTGTCCGTCTGGTCCCTGTGCGCCGCAAAGCAGAGCTTCAGGGCCAGCTTTGTCATCGGTGTGTAGATCATGCTTTTCCTTTCGTCAGGCCGTACCGACGGTTTTGTACACATAGACCTTCTCCCCGCTGTGGGCAAAACGCGCGCCGTCCGGCCCAATGACGTCGGCGGCGATCCCGGCCGGGGTGTTTACGCTGAGAACCACGCCGTCGTCCTTTCGCTCCCAGCGGACGCTGATCCGTCCCAAAGGCGATTCGAAGTAAGCCTCGGCAAAAGCAAGGCCGCCGATGAACGCGGGACGTACCTGCACGCGCCGGTGGTCGCGCGCGTCGGGGTTATACCTGAGCCCCGCGACACAGGAGATGAACCAGTTCTTCACGTCGCCGAACATATGGTGGTTGTGGGAACAGTACCCCTCGCCGGGGAGCCGGAAAAACTCCGGCAGCGTGGTCTCGCCAAGGGCGATCAGCGCCCCGTAGGAGGGGAATTCCTTTCGTGTGATCAGCTCCCAGGCAAGATCGCTCTCGCCGAATTCGCTCAGCACGTGAAAGATCGACCTTGCGCCGAGGATGCCGACGTCAAGAAAACCGCCGTTTTCGCGGATCGCTTCGATCAGGCGCGCCGCCGCCTTTTCGCGCTCCGGCCCTTCGAACAAGCCGTATCTGAGCGCCATTGCCTCGGCAGTCTCGCTGCCGGTGTCGGCGATCCCGTTTTTACAGTCGGTCAGCTTTGCCCGTACTGCCCCTCGCAGCTCGCGGGAGAGCCGTTCGGCGAAGGCTTTTTCCTCCGTCAGCCCCAGCGTTTCGTAAATGAACGCCGCCATGTCGGCAAGGGCCTTCAGCGTCACGCTGCCGGTAAACGCCACGGTGGGCTTCACCTCGCCGCCGATGGGGCACCAGTCGCCGAGGCCGTAGTCGATCAGCCCGTCCGCATTCCGTCGGCCGGCGGCGTAGCGCAGGTAGCGACTGATCGCCCCGGCGTTTTCGGACAGGATCTCCCTGTCCCAGGTATAACGGTACGTATAGTACGGTACGGCGATCAGGGCCGCGTCCCATACGGGGCCGTTGCCCCACTGGTAGGGCCAGTTGCAGGCGGGAACCATACCGGGCACCTCGCCGCTCTCGCGCTGCGCCGCGCGGATGGAGCGCATCCACTCCTTAAGACTGCCGCCGATTTTCATTGTCATCAGCATGTGCTCGGCGGAGATCGCGGCGTCGCCGGTCCAGCCGACCTTTTCGCGGTGCGGGCAGTCGGTGGGGTAGTAATAGAAGTTGGAAAAATCGGAGGCTTCGCACATCGCGTACACCGCGTTTGCCGTCTGATCGGAGCAGACGAAGCCGCCCGCTTTTTTTGCGGAAGAGCAGACGACGAAGGTCAAAAGCTCCTCTGTCGCCTGGGCTTCGTCGATCCCCGTTACAAGGCACCAGCGGAAGCCGTGGTAGGTAAACGGCGGCTCGAAGGTCTCCTCCCCGCCCTTGCAGATATATACGTCCCGCTGGGCGAAGCCGTCGGGGTAAAAGAGGATGTTGCCGTAATCGGGCTCGCCGTCGGTCATGAGCTCGCCGAACTGTAATACGATCCGCTGCCCGGGGCGGCCGTTGATCTTCAGGCGGACGACGCCGGCGTCGTTCCGGCCGAAGTCGTACAGGAAACCCTCCCGACCGTCGCCGGCGTCCTCCGGCACGGTCACCCTCTCAACGTCCTCCCGGGGCGTATAATCGCGAAGCCGCCCGGGGCGGATCGAGACCGCCCGCAGCTCTTCTCCCGTGGGCCGTACCGGATCCGCCTCACAGACGCGGAACGCGCCGCGCGGCGCTGCGCAGCGCACAGCGTTCGCCCACGCGCCGTCGTCGAAGCCCGGCAGTCCCCAGTCCCCGGTTTCTTTCCTCGCGTCGTACCGCGCGCCGGCCCGCAGATCGTCGAAATAGAGGGGCGAAGGCGCGGTCTTCACGCTTTCGTCCGCTTCGATCCGCTTTTCGCCGACCCGCAGCAGAAACGCGAGCTTCGGCGCGGAGCGGAACGGGGCCTTGTCAAAGTCCCAGGTCGCGCCGCCGGGGGCGTTTTGCATGCCGTTGCCGAGCTGAAAGCCCAGCGCGTTTTCCGCGTTCGGCAGGATATGGGGCGAAAGATCGTAGTCGTCAAAATAGACGAGATCGTCTGGGTTCGAGATATACGGCGCGAGCAGTCCCTTCGTGATCTCTCTGCCGTTGACCCAGACCCTGTAAAAGCCGAGACCCGTAACGCGCAGGCGGCATTCGGCGGCGTCGGCAAAAAACGTCTTTCTGAAATACGGCGCGGGGACGAACCGATGGTAGGTCGTATAGTCCTCCCCCGCTGAAACGAATTGCTTCGGAAAATCCATAAAATACCTCACCTCTCACTGTTCGCTCCCATTATACAGGAAAGGACCAATCAGGGGACGGTTCCCTGATTGATCATATTTTTTGGATCAAATAATACGTTTCCCCCGTAAGCCTTGCTATCTGGCGGATGGAAAGTCCCTGTGCTTTCATTTTTGCGATCAGCTTTGCTTTCTTTTCTGTTGTCAGCGCCTGAAATTCAGCGGAGGAGGCGCACTTTGTGATTCTGCGCATTTCCGCCGTCGCCTGTTCTTCCGTCAGGCGGGGCATGGACGCCTCCGGGATATCCATACAGGTATCCGGGCTGCCGACCGCGTGATACTCCTCAAAGAAATCCTTCGGGGCATATGAGAAGGCTTTTTCCGTATCGATCAAACCGTCGCCGGCAGGATCGTCCTCCCCGAAATAGCGGCCGTAACTGCTGTAGGCGTACGCTCCCGGCGTTTTCACAAGGCCGGCCTTTACCGGGTTAAAATGGATATATCGCAGCACGGTTAGGAAATACGGCGGATCCTCCACCGCTTCGCTTTTAAATCGATCCTGAAATAAGTGCCCCGCACGCTGATATTTTGTGTTGAACCAGACCGCGTACTTGCTGCCAATGCGCTTCATGGAGTTTTCAAGCGGTTCTTTCCCCTCTTTCAGCAGCAGATGGATGTGGCCCCTCATCAGGCAGTAGCCGTACAGCGTAACGCCGCCCTGATCTTTGCACAGCCGGATGAGTTCGAGCATTTTACCGTAGTCTTCCGCCTCTTCAAAA
>CADBOC010000330.1 GCA_902796175.1 Oscillospiraceae bacterium
AAGCGTCAGGCGGCTGAACTGATCGAAAAGGCGAAAGAGAATTCAAACGAGATCGTGGAAAACGCGCAGAGATGGGCGAACGACCTCAGAGCCGGCGCGTCGAATTTTGTGGAGACGATCATGAGTGAAAGCGATGAGATCCTTTCGAAGAGCATCGAGGATTTCTCGAAGAGCCTGAACAAGGTCCGCATTGCCTCTCAGCAGCTCCGCTCCGCGACCGCCAAGAAAGCCGAAGCGGAATAAAAAGATCCCCCTGTTCGTATATTTTTTCGCACCTCGCAATATGCTGAATTGCGAGGTGTTTTTATGAGTGCTTTCAGAAAGCGGCTTACGGCCGTTCTTATGCTTTGCGTCCTCCTGTTTGCGGTTGCCGCGTGCGCGGGGCGAAACAGGGCCGCGTACGCGCCCGCCGGGCTGGAAAGCGCCGCGGCAAGGCACAGACGCTTTCTTGCTCAGTGCGGCTGGCTTGTGTCGGATTCAGCGCCGGCTGTCATCGCGAAGGAACTGCCCGGGCCGGATTCTCCCGTTTTTTCCGTTTATAACGCGCTGCAGAAAAAGCAGGGGTTCGATCTTACGCCGTACGCCGGCCGCCGGGTCCTGTGCTTTACTTACGAGGTTCTCGCGAACGCGGCGGGGGAGCCGCTGACGGGAGTTTACGCGCACGTTCTGGAAAGCGGGAACCGCATGATCGGCGGGGACGTGAGCTCCGTAAGCTCGGATGGTTTTATGCTTGGTTTTAACGGTGAACGGAATGAAAACGATACGTTTGGATAAGTTTCTGTCCTCTCAGCTGGGAGCTGCCCGGTCTGAGGTGAAAAAATACATTCGCGCAGGGCGGGTGAGGCTCGGGGAAACGGTCTCTCCTTCGCCCGAAACGCGGCTCGATCCCGCGGCGGACGCGGTCTATTTCGACGGTGAACGGATACGCTATCAGGCTTTCGTCTACCTGATGCTTAATAAGCCCGGCGGCGTTGTTTCGGCGACGCGCGACCGGCAGAAAACGGTGCTGGATCTGGTTCCTCCCGAGCTGTATCGGGAAGGGCTTTTCCCTGCGGGCAGACTCGATAAAGATACGACGGGGCTTATGATCCTGACAGACGACGGCGCGTTTGCGCACCGCATCCTCTCTCCTTCGCGCCACATAGAAAAGGCGTACGAGGTAACGGTGACGCGGGAGGTGACGCCCGCCGAACGGGACGCGCTCCTTTCCGGCGTTCGGCTCGGGGATGAACTGCTGAAGGCTGCGGCTTTGACGCGTCTTGACCGTACTGAGCCCGTTTATGAGATCGTGCTCACGCAGGGACGCTACCATCAGATCCGCAGGATGTTCGGTTCTCAGAAGAACCCCGTTTCGGCGCTCCGGCGCACGCGCATGGGCGGGCTTGTTCTTGACGCGGCGCTGGGGCCCGGCGAATGCCGTTCTCTGACGCCTGAGGAGGTGCGCGCTGTTGAAGAACGAGCTGTATGATGTGACGTTTGTCTGTCATATTGATTAAAAAGAACTCGACAAAATTGTACGAATTTTCTAAAAGTACTTGCATTTTGCTTAAAAAATGAGTAAAATAGAGCTGTTATCTTGTGATATGTGGATCTTGATAAACGACGCTTTTCAATAGAACGGATCGGAAAGGAATGATGGTTTTGTCGAACAAACTGTTTCAGAGCATGATTCATCAGATGAAAGAAGTGGTGGGTCGTTCGATCGGCGTGGCGGATGACGCCGGCGTCGTCGTCGCCTGCACGGAGCTCGGCAGGATCGGCGATCAGCTCTCTCTCGGTTTTCAGGAAGCGCTTTCCGCCGCCACGGCGATCCAGTATGAAGGATGGACGGTGCGCGCGTTCGGTTCTGCCCAGCAGCCGGAGTTTGCCGTTTTCGTTGAGGGAACGGACGCCTTTGCGGAAAAATGCGCGAGTATGCTCTCGGTGTCTCTTGGCAATATCAAACAGTTCTACGATGAAAAATACGACCGCTGCAACTTTATCAAGAATGTGATGCTGGACAATATCCTGCCGGGGGATATCTATCTCAAAAGCCGTGAGCTGCATTTCAGCAACGATACCATCCGCGTGGTATTTCTGGTTCGCATGAACCAGCCCTGCGAGATCTCTGTTTTTGATATGATCCAGTCTCTTTTTCCCGACCGTTCAAAGGATTTTGTCGTAAACATCAATGAAACGGATATCGCCGTGATCAAAGACATATCCGTGCAGATCGAAAGCCGGGATCTTGAAAAGCTTGCTCGCAGCGTGATCGATTCGCTCGGTTCCGATCAGGCGGGGCGCGTCGTCGTCGGCATCGGCACGCAGGTCAAGGGCATCAAGGAGATCGCCCGCTCCTTCCGGGAGGCGCAGGTCGCGCTCGAGGTCGGCAAGGTGTTCGATACAGAGAAGGTGATCGTGAGCTACGAGAATCTCGGCATCGCGCGTCTGATCTATCAGCTGCCCTCCACGCTCTGCGAAATGTTCCTCAAAGAGGTGTTCAAACGAGGCTCCATCGAATCGCTGGATCACGAAACGCTCTTCACCATCCAGAAGTTCTTTGAAAACAACCTCAACGTTTCCGAAACGTCGCGCAAGCTCTTCGTTCACAGAAACACGCTCGTGTACCGGCTTGAAAAGATCCGCAAGCTGACCGGCCTCGATCTGCGCGAGTTCGACGACGCGATCGTGTTCAAGGTGGCGCTGATGGTCAAGAAATATCTTGATTCCACCCCCGTCAAGTACTGATTCAGCCTGTTTTAAGTCTGAAACGCTATTATCTCAAAAAAAGGATGATCGTATGATAGATTTTAATAACGTCTCCAAAACATACGGGGAAGACGTAAAGGCGCTTGTCAACGTAAATCTGCATATCGACGCCGGTGAGTTTGTATTCGTTGTCGGCGCTTCCGGCGCGGGCAAAAGTACGTTTCTGAAAATGATCATGCGCGAAGAGGTGCCTACCTCCGGCGAGATCGTGATCAACGGGCAGAACCTCAATACGATGAAGGCCCGCAAGGTCCCCTATTACCGTCGAAAGCTCGGAATCGTTTTTCAGGATTTCCGTCTCATCCCGAGCAAGACCGTGTTTGAAAACGTAGCGTTTGCCATGCATGTGATCGGCGCTTCCCAGAAAGAGATCTCGCGCCGCGTCGCTTACGCGCTGAGCCTTGTAGGGCTTTCTCATAAGGCGAAAAGCTATCCCAAGCAGCTTTCCGGCGGCGAACAGCAGCGCGTGGCGCTTGCCCGCGCGCTCGTCAACGACGCCGAACTCATCATTGCGGACGAGCCTACCGGCAACATAGACCCCGAGATGTCGAAGGATATCGTCGATCTGCTCGACCAGATCAACCAGAACAAAAAAACAACGATCATTATGGTGACGCACGAAGTAGGGCTTATCAGCCGGTATAACAAGCGCATCGTAACGATCCGCAACGGGAGCGTCGTCTCCGATACCGCGCGCCCGGATCTTGTGCCGGACGAGGCCGTTGAGCCCGCCCCCGCAAACGCGCCGAGCGGCTACTATTATATGCCGTCGGAGGACGCGGAGATCGAGGAATTTTTGCAGACCTACGGCATGAAACGGGGGCCGGAAGCGGGCCCGGACGCGGCGTCTGCCGAAACACCCGCGGAATAAGGGAATTCTCCCGGAAAGGATCCGGTTTATGAAAAACAGAAATCTGCGATATCTCACACGGGAGGGGATACGCAACGTCGGCGCGAACCGTTTGATGACGGTCGCTTCCATCGCGGTGCTGATGTCGTGTCTTGTTATGATCGGCTGCGCCGTGATGCTCTACCTGAACATCGACAGTCTGCTCGAAAACATAGAATCCCAGAACGTGATCATGGCGTTTGTGGAACAGGACGCCGACAGCGTTACCGTAAGCTCCGTTCAGGGCGCGCTCGAAAAAATGGAAAATGTCGAGAGCGTCCGTTTTATTCCGAAGGAAGACGCGCTGAAAACTGTGGAATCCTCTCTCGGCGAGAACGCCTCTATTCTGAAGGGGATGAACGGTGATTTTCTGCCCGACTGTTTTGAAGTGACGGTGCGGGATATGCAGCTGTTCGATCAGACCGCCGAAGCGGTGCAGAATGTGAACGGCATTGGGGATATCAGGCAGAACTCCGACCTTGCCGTGCGGCTTGAGCGCATCCGCACTACGGTCTCTTACCTGAGCCTCGGCGTGATCGCTCTGCTCTTTATCGTTTCGCTGTTCATTATCGCGAATACGGTGCGCATTACCATGTTCTCGCGCAGACTTGAGATCAGCATCATGAAGGCCGTCGGCGCTACGAACTGGTTTATCCGCTGGCCGTTCCTCATTGAGGGCATTTCGATCGGTGTGATCTCTGCCGTTCTTTCATTCGGACTGCTGTTCCTGATGTATTACCTGACGGCGGAGGCGCTGCTCTCCATTTTCGGGATCTTCGGCGGTACGCTGGTGGATTTCTGGACGTACGCGCTCTATATCTTCCTCGCGTTTCTGGCCGTCAGCGTTTTTACCGGCGGCCTTGGCAGCATCTTTTCGATCGGCAGATATCTGAAGGAACAGGGGAGTGTTGTGGATGCGAACAGTTAAGAAAAAAAAGCTGACGGCGCTGATCCTTGCGCTCGCCGTATTTCTGACCGGCGTATGGCTTCTGCCCGCGCTTGCTTCGAATCTGACAAGCGATGAGCAGACGAAGGTCGATGATTATAAAACGCAGCAGGCGGAGATACAGACGAAGATCGACGAGAATCAGGCGAAACTCGATTCTCTCAAAAACGACATCGATCATCAGAAGGAATATATTTCAACGCTTCAGGATCAGATCAGCACCTATCAGCGCCAGATCGATGTGCACAATGAGAACATACGGGATCTCGAAGAACAGAAGAGCGGGATCCAGAAAAAAATCGACGCGCTGGACGACGACATCCGCGTGATCGAAACAGAGATCAACCACAATGAACTGGAGCAGATCAAGCTGCAGCAGCAGGTCGAGGATATCTACGACGAATTCAAAACGCGCCTGAGCGATATGTATAAGTACGGCCGCACCTCAACGCTGGAGCTGCTGCTCAACAGCCGCGATTTTCATTCGTTCCTGATCACGCTTGAGATCTCCTCCAATATGGCGAAGCACGACGAGCAGATGATCGATTCTCTCAACCAGGGCATCAGTGAGATCGAAGCGCTGAACGTCAAAAAGCAGGAGCTTGTAGAGCAGATCAACGTAAAAAAAGCGGAGCACGAGGCGGAGATCGCCTCTCTGAGCGCGAAACAGACCGAGATCGAAGCGGTACGCAACGAGGTGAAAACATCGCAGGATAAAGTAATGGTGCTTGAGGCGGAGGCCAGAGAGTACCTTGCAAAGCTTGATTCTCAGAGCGAAGAGTATATCGCCATCATGAACCGCTATGAGGATGAGATCGAAGCGTTCGACAAGAAGATCGATTCGATCATTGCCGAAGCCGCCGCGCGGCACGCGGCCGAGGTCGCGGCGCAGCAGCAGCGCGCCGCCGCAGCAGCCGCTTCAACGGGCAGCTCCGCAGGTGAAGAGAACGCGGGGTCCTCGGGCGGCTATACGTCCTCCTCAGGCTTTATCTGGCCTTTGCAGTACGGCGACGTGTATATTTCTTCTAATTACGGCTACCGCACCGATCCCGCCACGGGCTCCACCCGTTTCCACGGCGGTACGGATACCTGCTGCTGGAGCGGCACCGCCGGAAAATCCGTGCGCGCTGCGGCTTCCGGCACTGTGATCGTCGCCACGTATATGGCGGGCGGCTACGGCAACTATGTGGTGCTGGATCACGGCAACGGTTATACGACCGTTTACGGTCACAATACGTCTCTGAACGTCTACGTCGGTCAGTATGTGAATCAGGGCGACGTGATCGCCTACGCGGGGTCAACGGGGTACGCCACAGGCGCGCACTGCCATTTTGAGATCCGTGTGAACAATGAACGCGTGAATCCGCTCAATTACTGCAGCCCCTGACGCATTTACCGCGCGGTATACGGAGGTAGCCCGTTGACAAAAAAGATCCCATTCGGCGTCGCGCTTGCGCTGATGCTGGCGACCGCGGCCGTGACCGTTACCCTGACCGTCACGATCTATACAAAACAAACCGACGCGCTGATCGGCGATATGCCGCAGCGCGCCGGTCAATATGCCCTTCTGGAGGAAGTGGACGCCATTGTCCGCGCCGGTTATTACGGAGAGATCGA
>CADBOC010000331.1 GCA_902796175.1 Oscillospiraceae bacterium
AGATCCCCGCCCGCTCTGTCTCTTCCTCTCCCCAGACGGAACCGAGGATCAGCGTCAGCCCGGTTACGGGAACATCCGGCAAGGCGATGTTTACCGTACCGAGCAGATTGCGGTCCGTTCCGGCAACGGGGATCTGCTCGCCCGCGGCCGTCAGGGCGTACAGCGCATACCCGCGGACAAGCGTCGCCGGCAGACGCGTCGACGGGCTCTCGGGCGTACGGTTTGCCCGCATGGTGTGTCTGCGCTCGCACGCGTCCCCCGGCAGGGTATCGCGGTCAAGATCCGCGTCGAAGCGCAGATGCACGTTTTTGAGTCTCCGCGGCGCTTCAAAGTGATAACAGATCGGTACGCCGAGCGGGATGAATACGCGCCGGTCTTCTTCCCCGTACAGGCGGTGATTGCGGTCCTCCCCGTTTCTGAGCCTCTCAAGATCAGAAGCGGATACCCCTTTGCAGACAAGCGCCGCCCGCCGGCAGAATTCCGGGATCCCGCGTCTGAAGCCCGGCAGAAAACAGCCCTGTTCCATCAGCTTTTCCTGCAGCTCGGTCAGGCGTTCTTCGTATACCCCCTGCGGCGAAAGGTCATATCCCCGCGCGATTGCCGCCGCCGTGCCGACCGCCTGCCCCAGCAGCGCGCAGGTCGCCATCACGCGCGTGGAGCTCAGCGCCGCGTGGGTGGCGGAGATATTCCGGCCCGCAAAGAACAGGTTCGGCACGTTGACGGAATAAAGACAGCGGTACGGAATGCCGTAGGGCGACGGCGTTTCGCCGCAGGTGTTGGGATTGCCGGCGTGATAAAAGCCGTCCGGGTGGTGGTCGTCCAGCGGCCAGCCGCCGTAGGCGACCGTGTCGGCAAAGCGCCCGCCCGCAAGCACCTCGGTCTGCGTCAGGATATGCGGCCCCGTCATGCGCCGCGATTCGCGCTTGCCCGGCAGAAAGCCGAGCCAGTCAAGCTCCCAGAAATCGGCGTCCGGCACCGCGCCGCTGTTCTTGATGTGATCCGCCATGCCGTAGGCGAGCGCGAGCAGCTCATCCCGCACCGCCTCCGTGTCGCCGACGGCGTCCCGGTTGCCGCCGAGCTCCAGATACCAGAAGTTTTCGGAAGAGCTCTCCATGTGCGGCGTGCGGAGCGCGAGCTCGTCGGGGGTAAGCTTTTTGGCCCATTCCGGCGCGACGAAAACGGAGCGCCGGTCCGTTTTGCGCATCTGCAGCAGGCAGCTCATGCCCATGGTCTTCCGGTCCGCCTCGGTAACCGAAACGCGTTCGCCGAACTCCCCCGCGCTCTCGCGGCCGTACCGGTACCGCGCGCCTGTCAGGGGCGCCAGCACGCTGTCGCCGGAGCAGTCGGCGAACAGAGCCGCTTCGACCCGGTGGCGGCGCTGGGTCGTCGTCTGCCAGCCTGTGACCGAAACGATCCGACCGTCCCGCGTTTCGGCGTCGAAAACGGAACAGTTGAGCAGCAGCGTGATATTCGGCTCAAAACGGACGAATTCGTACAGGATCCCGTCCCAAACCGGGTAAAGCTTATCCGGATTGCGGTAAAGCGACTTCAGCTCTATCTCTTCGATAAGCCCCGTCTCGCGGTTGTTTTCGCCCGCCGCGCCGCAGATCCACATGCGTATCTCGGAGGACGCGTTGCCCCCCAGCACGGGCCGGTCGTGCGCCAGAACGACCTTCGCGCCGTTTCTCGCGGCCGCGACCGCCGCGCACATTCCCGCCAGCCCGCCCCCGACTACGCAGAGATCCGCGCGGTGCTCCACTGTTTCAAACGCTTTCATATCCGTACCTCCCGCTCCCGGCGGCATGACGCAGGGCGATCCCTTTGCCGCTTTTGCCGCCTGTTTGCTTTTTATTGTAGCCGCCGGACCGGCTTGTGTCAACAAAAGCAGTTTTTTTCAAAAAAAAGCTTGACAAAACTAATCTGATTAGTTATTATATCCACCGAATTAGTTTAAGAGGTGAACGGTATGCCGAGAGGCAATCTTGACAAAACAAAGATCCTGGAAGCGGCGGCGGCGCTCGCGAATGAGATCAGCGTAAAAAAGCTGAGTCTCAAGCAGCTGGCGCAGAAGCTGAACATTCAGCCGCCCTCCCTTTATAATCACGTACAGAGTCTGGACCATCTGCGGCTCGACCTTGCCGCTTACGGCTGGGATCAGGCGGGCGCGCGCATCGCCGAAGCGCTGATCGGCGTTTCGGGAGACGAGGCGATCCGCCGCGCCTGTTCCGTATTCTACGAATACGCGGAGGAAAACCCCGGCGTATTCGAAGCGATGGCGTATTACAACCGTGAGAACAGAACGGCCGGCGGCGAACCGGACCGGCTGACCGGGATCCTGTACCGCCTGTGCCGCGCGCGCGACATAGCCGAAACAGACGCCGTACACGTTCTGCGCATTTTCCGCAGCTATATCGAGGGCTTCGCGCTGCTGACGCGCCACGGGGTATTTCCGGCGGATGAGACCGCGCGGGAGAGCTTTTTCTACGGCGTGGAATTCCTGATCGCCGGTATACGGCAGCTGGAGCGCGGCGGCGCGGGGCTGCCGATGAGGGGAGGGACAAACGATGGATGAGAACCGGAACGCGGCGGCGCAGCGCGACGCGGCCAGATACAGGCTGCTCTGCGACAGGCTTGAGCGGAACCACAGCGCGGCAAAGCGGATCTACAAAAAGGCAAAGCTGTCCGCGGCGGCAGCTTTTCTGCTCATAACGGCGGCGGCGGTCGCGGTCGCCCGCCGCACCGGCGACCCCATGGCGCCGCTCACGGTTTGGATCGTTCTGCTGTTCACGCTGGTGTTCGCTTTTCTGGCGGCGGATTACACGGCGCATCTGCTGTCAGACGGTCTTCTGCCCTTCATACGGGGAGAGACAGACGATTATCCGGAGCCCGTCTTATCAGAGGAAGACGACGGGGTGAAAGAAGAGGAAGAGGAGGAAGACGACGAATGAAAAAGGCGCTGCGCGTTTTTACGCGCGACATAAAAAAGATCGCGACGAATTCCATGGCGATCATTCTGGCGGCGGGCGTGCTGATCCTGCCGTCGCTCTACGCGTGGGTGAACATCTACGCGAACTGGGATCCCTACGGTCCCTCCGCCACCGGCAACATGCAGATCGCCGTCATGATCGAAGACAAAGGCGTGTCGTTCCGCGGAATCGGGATCAACGTCGGCGAACAGGTGAGAGAAAACCTGAAAAACAACAACGTGATCGACTGGCAGTTTTTAACAAAAGAAGAAGGCGTTGAGGGCGTAAAGGCAGGCAGATACTACGCCGCCATCGAGATCCCCGAAAACTTCAGCGAGGCGCTGACGAGCATCGTGACGGGCAGCTTTGAGCCCCCGAAGATCACCTACTACGCAAACGAGAAAAAGAACGCCATCGCCACCAAGATCACCGACAAAGTGGTGCAGACCGTGCAGGGCGAGGTGAACGCGTCGTTCATCGAAACCGTCGCCGACATGGTAAGCAAGGTGATCGGCGCGGCGCTGCCGGAAGACGGCGGCGCGCCTGTGACGGCAAGCGCGATCTCCACCGACATACAGCTTGCGAAAACGGGGATCGACAGCGTGCAGCAGACGCTGCAAAGCTTTCAGCAGATCCTTTCGCTCTCCCATTCCGCCGCCGCGGCGGTGCCGGGTGAGACCGTGCAGGATCTGATCGCCGACCTCGGCGCGACCGTAAGCACCGCCGGGGAGGCAATCAAGGTCACGCGCGCTTCCGTCGATACGCTGACGGCCTCGGTCGAAACAACGCTCTCCGCCGCCGCGTCGGAGCTTGAAACCACCGCAAAGACGCTCAGCGGGATCGACAGTCTCCTCTCCTCCGCCGCTTCGGCGCATCTGGGGGACGCCTCCGCCGCCATAGAGAAGCAGACGGCAAACCTCGCCTCCATGATCGAGGCTCTCAAAAACCTGAACGGCGCGTTCCCCGGGGGCGTCGGAGGTCTGAACGACCTTTTGACCCGGCTGGAATCCGTTCAAAACGAGCTCACGCAGGCGGGAGGCCTGATCGCCGGCGCTTCGGAGGGCGGCGCGGGCGAAACGGCAAAAACCGTGGGCGACGCGCTCACCGCCGTCTCATCCTCGCTCACATCCGTCTCGGCCGATTACAACGCGTCGGTCAAGCCCGCCCTCGGCAGCTCCGTAGACGCGATGCTCTCGGTGCTGGAGGATCTCTCAGGCATTCTGACCGCCCTCGGCGGCAGTGAGGATCTGAAAAACCTTGCCCTGGCGCTCGATAAGACCGCCGTCGGCGGGGAGGACGTGCTGAACAGCCTTTCGGCGCTGCTCTCG
>CADBOC010000332.1 GCA_902796175.1 Oscillospiraceae bacterium
AACAGGATCCAGTAGTTGTTATTGCCGAAGCACATATCGTTCACCTCCCCCGTCTGTTTTCATCCACATCATATGAGAAAACGGGAAAGGTGTGCGCGGTTTTTCGGGATCTGAGGTAAAATAGTTACGAAACATCCGCCGATGAAAAACCGCCGGGAAAGTCGAAAACCTTTCCCGGCGGATATTTCACATTCTGCGAAGCCGAATATTTCACCCGGCGGAGCTGGATCTCACCGCCGTGTAAACGGCGATCTCACCGCGGCGGCTTCAGCCGCCGCTCATCCCGCGGGCCAGCCGAACTGCCGGCCGGCCATCAGGTGGAAGTGCAGGTGCTTCACGCTTTGTCCGGCTGCGTCGCCGCAGTTGTTCACAACGCGGAAGCCCTCCTCGGTCACGCCGAGGCTTTTCGCGATAGAGGGGATCTTTTCGAAGATGTGCGCGACGACGGCGCTGTTTTCGGGCGTGATCTCAAACGCCGAGCGGATGTGCTGTTTGGGAATGATCAGAACGTGCACCGGCGCCTGGGGGTCAATATCGTGAAACGCGAGGATTGTGTCGTCCTCATATACCTTTTTCGAGGGGATCTCGCCGTTCGCGATGGCGCAGAAGAGACAATCCATAGTGAACCAACCTTTCTGTTACGCTTTGATAAAGCTCTTTACGATATCCGGGACCGCCGCGAGGGCCGCCGGGGCCTTTTCGGGCGATTTGCCGCCGGCCATGGCGGAATCGGGCTTGCCGCCGCCGGAGCCATCCGCGAGCTTCGCGACCTCGCGCACGATATTGCCGGCGTGGGCGCCCTTCGCGACCGCCGCCCTGCCGCAGGCGCAGGCGAAGGAGCAGCTTCCCTTTTCGGCGTTCACGCCGAGCAGCACCACCACGCTGTCCTCCGCTTTTACGGAATCGAGCATGCCGCGCAGCGCCGCCGCGTCCGCCTCGCCGAGGTCGCCGACGAGGATCCTGATTCCGCCGGCTTCTCCGACGGTCTTCACGGTTTCGCCGGCTTTAAGCGCCGCGATCTCGCTGCCCAGCGCCGCGATCTCCTTTTCGTCGGCCTTGAGCTGGGCCGCAACGTCGGCGGCGCGCGCGACGAGCGCCGAGGGCTGGCATTTGAGCGCCGCGGCGGCAGAATAAAGCGCGCCGACGGTCTCGCCGACGTACCGCAGGGCGTTCATGCCGGTATACGCCTCGATCCTGCGCACGCCGGAGGCGACGGAGGATTCGCTGACGATCTTGAACATGCCGAGCATGCCGGTGTTTTCGGCGTGCGTGCCGCCGCACAGCTCCAGCGAATAGCCGCCGGCGTTCACCACGCGCACGGTATCGCCGTATTTTTCGCCGAAGAGCGCCATCGCGCCCATGGCCTTGGCCTCCTCCAGCGTTTTTTCTTCGCATACGACGGGGGCCGCCGCCTGAATGATCTCGTTCACGCGGCGCTCCACGGCCGTCAGCTCCTCGCCCGTCAGAGCCGAGAAGTGCGTGAAGTCGAAGCGCATCGCCTCGGCGTTCACAAGCTGGCCCGCCTGCTCCACGTGGGTGCCGAGCTTCTCGCGCAGCGCCGCCTGAAGCAGGTGCGCCGCCGTGTGGTTGCGCTTGACCGCCGCGCGGAAGGCTTCGTCAACAAGGGTCTTCGCCGCGTCCCCGACGGCGGCCTCCCCCTCGGCCGTTACGCCGCGGTGCAGATACACGACGTTCGCGGTCTTTACGGTATCCTTTACCTCGAACACGAAGCCGGCGCCCGTGATCCTGCCGATATCGCCGACCTGTCCGCCGCTCTGGGCGTAAAAGGAAGTGGAGGAGAGGATCAGCGCGGCCTCCTCCCCGGCGGGAACCGCCTCGACCCGTTCGCCGTCGGCGTTCAGGATCGCGAGGATCTCCCCCGCGCCCTCGGTTCCTTCGTAGCCGGTGAAACCGGTCGCCGGGATATCCTTCAGCGCCGCGCCGGTGTTCTTCCAGGCGTCCGCGCCTGCGTCCTTGCGTGCGGCGCGGGCGGTCTCCTTCTGCTTTTTGACCAGGGCGGCAAAGGTAGCCTCATCCACGCCGAGGCCCTTTTCGGCGAGGATCTCTTTGGTAAGGTCGATCGGGAAGCCGTAGGTATCGCTCAGCCGGAACGCGTCCTCGCCCGAAAGCACGCCGTTTTCGGCGCGGGCGGTCATATCCTCAAGCAATTTAAGCCCCTGATCGATGGTGCGGTTGAAATTCTCCTCCTCCACCGCGATGATCTTCACGATGTAATCGTGCTTCTCTTCGAGGGCGGGATACGCGCCCGAGCTCTCTTTGATCACGGTCTCGGCGACTTCCGCGAGGAAAGGACGGTCGATGCCGAGAAGCCTGCCGTGCCTCGCGGCGCGGCGCAGCAGACGCCTTAACACATAGCCGCGGCCCTCGTTCGAGGGCATTACGCCGTCTGCGATCATCATGGTGGTGGAACGGATGTGGTCGGTGATGACGCGCAGGGAGATATCGCTCTTCGCGTTCGCGTGGTATTCCACGCCCGCGATCGAGATGATGTGCTTCATGATGTTGCGGATGGTGTCGACCTCAAAGAGGTTATCCACCCCCTGCGAAATGCAGGCGAGGCGCTCAAGGCCCATACCTGTATCGATGTTCGGGTTTTTGAGGCGCGAATAGTTGCCCGCGCCGTCGTTTTCGAACTGCGTGAAGACGAGGTTCCAGAACTCGACGTAGCGGTCGCAGTCGCAGCCGACGTGACAATCCGGCCTGCCGCAGCCCTTTTCGGGGCCGCGGTCGTAGTAGATCTCGCTGCACGGGCCGCAGGGCCCCGCGCCGTGCTCCCAGAAGTTATCCTCGCGGCCCAGGCGCACCATGTGGTCGGGTTTTACGCCGACCTCCTTCGTCC
>CADBOC010000333.1 GCA_902796175.1 Oscillospiraceae bacterium
CGGGCGATGGCCAGCAGCTGCCGCTGCCCCTGGGAGAGGTTGGCGCCGTTGTTGCTCAGCTCGGTGGCATAGCCCTGCGGCAGACGGCTGATGAAGTCATCCGCGCCGGCGAGCCTGGCCGCCTCGATGCAGTCCTCATCCGAAGCGTCCAGCCGGCCATAGCGGATGTTGTCCATGACCGTACCGGAGAAGAGGTTCGTATCCTGCAGTACTACGCCAAGGCTGCGGCGCAGATCGTCCTTTTTGATCTTGTTGACGTTGATGCCGTCGTAGCGGATCTTGCCGTCCGCGATGTCGTAAAAGCGGTTGATCAGGTTCGTGATCGTGGTCTTGCCCGCGCCCGTCGCGCCGACGAAGGCTACCTTCTGACCGGGCTTCGCGTAGAGCGTTACGTCGAACAGCACCTGCTTTCCCGGGTCGTAGGCGAAATCCACGTGGTCCAGCACCACGTCGCCGCGAAGCGGCGTGTAGGTGACCGTGCCCTGCGCCTGGTGGGGGTGCTTCCACGCCCAATGCCCGGTGTGTTCGGGGCATTCGACGATCGCGCCGTTTTCCTCGCGGCAGTTGACGAGCGTTACGTAGCCCTCGTCCGTCTCCTCCGCCTCATCCAGCAGGGCGAAGATGCGCGCCGCGCCGGCCATCGCCATGGCGATGGCGTTGATCTGCTGCGAGGCCTGGTTCACCTGCCCCGTAAACTGCTTGCACATGCCGAGGTAGGAGGCTACCACCGGGATCGTGAGCGCGCCGATCAGCGCCCCGCCGTGGAGCAGTCCCGCAAAGCCTATGTTCAGCTTTGCGCCGCTTGTGATCATCACGCCGCCGACGAACGCCACCAGCACGTAGAGGATGTTGCCGATGTTGTTCATGATGGGGCCGAATACGTTGCTGAAGGTGTGCGCGCGCTCGGAATCGTGGCAGAGCGCTTCGTTCACCTCGTCAAAGCCGCGCTTGCTGTCCGCCTCGTGGCAGAAGACCTTTACCACCTTCTGGCCGTTGATCATCTCTTCGATGTAGCCCTCGGCTTTGCCGAGGCTTTCCTGCTGGCGCATAAAGTATTTGGCGGAGCTGCCGCCCACCTTTTTCATCACAAGGCTCATCGCCACGACCCCGACGATCACCACCAGCATCAGCGAAACGCTGTAATACGCCATTACGCACACCAGAAAGGCGAGCGTGAGCCCGGCGGAGAGAATGCTCGGTATGCCCTGTGAGATCAGCTGGCGCAGCGTGTCGATGTCGTTGGTGTAGTGGCTCATCACGTCGCCGTGCGTGTGCGTATCAAAGTACCGCACGGGCAGGTCCTGCATGTGGTCGAACATGCGGCGGCGCATTTTGTCGAGAAAGCCCTGCGTTACGGTCGCCACGAGCTGCTCGCGCAGACCGCCCGCGACAAGCCCTGCGGCAAAGAGGACCGCCATGGGGATCAGGGCGTTTTTTACCTTCGGCAGCGCCTCGGCCCACGCCGCTTCGCCGCCCCTTGCGGCGGCTGTCGCAAGGCCTTCCGTAATGATCCCGGTTATGTTCTTGATGTAAACGGCGGGCATTACGCCGATCACGGCGGAAACAAGGATGCACAGAAAAATGAGCGCCATCAGCCCCTTGTAATCCTTTGCGAGCAGCTTCATCAGGCGGCCGAGCACCTTGCCGTCGATCTTCATGCCGGCGCCTACCGGCCTGCCGCCGCCGCGGGCGGGGGCGCGTTTACTGCCTTCAGCCATTCTGCTCGCCTCCTCTGTTCTGGGATTCCCATACCTCCCGGTAGATCCGGTTTTCCTTCATGAGGGTCTCGTGGGTGCCGACGCCGTTTATGCCGCCGTCGTGCATCACGACGATCATGTCCGCGTCCTGCACCGAGGAAACGCGCTGGGCGATGATGAGCTTTGTAACGCCCGGCAGCTCCTCCCGGAACGCCTGCCGGATCTTTGCGTCCGTCGCGGTATCCACGGCGGAGGTGGAGTCGTCCAGAATCAGGATCTTCGGCTTTTTCAGCAGCGCGCGGGCGATGCACAGGCGCTGCTTCTGCCCGCCCGAGACGTTCGCGCCGCCCTGTTCGATGTGCGTATCGTAGCCATCCGGAAACGCGTGGATGAATTCATCCGCCTGGGCGAGGGTACAGGCGCGTATCAGCATTTCGTCGGTCGCGTCGGGGTCGCCCCAGCGCAGGTTCTCTCTGACGGTGCCCGAGAACAGCACGTTCTTCTGCAGCACCATGCTCACGCTGTTTCTGAGCGCCGTGAGCGAATACTGTTTTACGTCTTTGCCGCCCACGAGCACCCGGCCCTTCGTCGCGTCGTAAAGCCGGGGAATCAGCTGCACCAGCGTGCTCTTGCCGGCGCCCGTGCCGCCGATCACCCCGACGGTCGCGCCGGCGGGGATGTGCAGGTCGATATCCGAGAGGGAGTCGCGCTCGGCCGCGGCTGAATACTTGAACGAGACGCGCTCGAAATCGATGCGCCCGTCCGCCACCTCCGTCAGCGCGTCCGGATCCGTTCCGGCGGGGTCCGGCAGGTCGGTCTCGGTGTCGAGCACCTCCACGATCCGTTTGGCGGAGGCGACGGACATCGTCACCATCACAAAGATCATGCTCAGCATCATCAGGCTCATCAATATCTGCATGGAGTAGGTGAGCATGCTCGAAAGCGTGCCGATCTGTAAAGAGACGCCGGCGGAGGAGATCACGATCTTCGCCGCGAAATAAGAGATCAGCAGCATGCTGCCGTACATGGCGAGCATCATAAAGGGCGCCGCGAAGGCGATGATGCGCTCCGCTTTCAGGAAGTCGCGGCGCAGCATTTCGGAGGAGGCGTCGAATTTCGCCTTTTCATAGGCTTCGCGCACAAAGGTCTTTACCACGCGTATTCCTTTTATATTCTCCTGCACCGCGTTGTTCACGCCGTCGTATTTTTTGAATACGGTGCGAAAGATCGGCATCACGAGCTTGGTTACAACAAGCAGCCCCACCGCCAGCAGCGGCAGAAAGCCCGCGAATACCCATGCGAGACGCCCGCCGGCCTTCACGCTCATCACCGTGGCGAACACCAGCATCAGCGGCGCGCGTACGGCGGTGCGTATGATCATCATAAAGCTCATCTGCACGTTCTGCACGTCCGTCGTCAGGCGCGTCACAAGGCTCGCGGCGGAAAAATGGTCTATGTTCGCGAAGGAGAAATCCTGGATCCGGTAATACAGATCCTGCCTGAGGTTCTTCGCGAAGCCCGTTGAGGCCGTGGCGCAGAACTTGCCGGCCGCCACGCCGAAAAAGAGAGACACGAACGCCATCGCGACGAGCATTAGGCCCCATTTGATGATGTCGTTCATGTCGGCGCCTGCCTGAATGCCGTCGATCAGGTTTTTGGTGATCAGCGGGATCACGCATTCGCAGCTCACCTCGCCGATCATCAGCACAGGCGTAAGCAGCGTCTGTTTTTTGTAGGCCCGTATGGACCGGGCAAGTTTTTTCAGCATACGCGTTGCCGCGGCGGCAGAAGACCGCCGTCCTTTCTTCAGAGATTCGGTTTTTCCGTTACGTTTTCTATACCCAGATTCCGCAGAAGGCGCTCCAGAAAAGAGCGGAACTGCGCCTGCTCCTCTGCGGTGAAGCCGTGCAGCAGCTGCGCGTCGCTGATGTGGATCGTGCGGTGCACGTCGCCCTCGCAGTCTTCTGCTTTTTCCGTCGACCACAGCACGCGTCTGCGTTTGTCCGCCGGGTCGGCTCTGACTTCGATAAAGCCCTTGCTCTCAAGCCGGTCGATCAGGCCCGATACCGTCGCGTGCGTCAGATCGAATCTGCGCTCCAGATCCCGCTGACATACCTCGCCGGATTTGCGGCAGATGAAGTGCAGAACGTGCATCTGCGCGTAGGTCAGCCCGTACTGCCCCGCTATCTCATTCAGACGGCGGCAGATCTCCTTTTCTATGATCTTCAGTAGAACGCCTACCGGCATTGCCGTGTTCAATTTCTGTTCACCGTTCCTTTTTTTTGCTTCGGAATTAGGAAGCATGCGACGTAAATTATAGCACGCGCTAACGGAAAATGCAATAAAAATGCCCCGGCTCCCGAAAAAAAGGCTTAAAAATAAACGGGGCTCTGAAACGTCCGTACGTCCGGGAGCCTCGTTTTTTACGGGTAGCGCCAAACGCCGCGACCGCCGCCGGCGGGGCGCTTACGCGCCGGTGATGGTATGAAATACGGAGGAGGCGCCGGCGTTTCCGAGCAGGTCGAGAATGCTGCCGAGCAGCGCGCCCGCAAGCGCGGAGAATCCGCCTGAGGTCTGGGGAAAAAACGACGCGATCCCGCCGAAGAGGGACTTAAGCCCCGAAAGGACCTCCGATCTGCCGTCCGCCACGGCGTGAAAGATCTCGCTGAACGCGCGGTTGATCGTTTCGGTGTCGATCCCGAGATTTGAGATGGTCTGAAGCAGGGAATCCAGCATGACCGTAATTCCTCCTTTTCCGTATGAAAGCTGTTTTGAGAGAGTGGAGAGTGGAGAGGGGAGAGGGGAGCGGCTGCGCTCACGCCTCGGGGGCGGCCGGCTGCGGATCGTCTTCGGCGGCCGGGGGCTCCTCTTTTTTGGGGGGGAGCCTGAACAGGTGTATGATGCCGGCCTCGTTGAATTTGTTGAGCAGGATCACGCAGAACGGCAGAATGAAGAAGCCGAGCACGCCGAGCGTCTTCGTGCCGACGTACATGGCGATGATCGTAACGATGGGGGAGAGCCCCGCCTGGCCCGCGACCAGCTTCGGCTCCATGATCTGCCGCACGATCAGGATCACCACATACATGACGAGCAGGCCGACGCCCATGCCGAAATCCCCTGTGATCAGGCTGTATACCGCCCATGGGATCAGCACGGTGCCGGTGCCGAGCACGGGTATGATATCGACGACCGCCGTGAGCAGGGAAATGATGATGATATAATCCGAAACAAAGATCTTCGCGAATTTCAGGATATAAAGGCCGATGCACATCTCCGTCGTTGTGATGAGCATGATCAGGCCGTACGCGCGTATCATGCCGCTCAGGGTCTTAACGGCAAGCCTGCGGGCGTCGCGCAGCTTTTTCTGGTTCTGGGGGGCGAACTGCCGGATCACGAAGGCCTTGATGCGGTCGTAATCCACCGTTATGAACACGCACGCCACGACCCCGATCAAAAGGGCGATGAGAACGGAGGGGATCTGTGCCACGGTGTTCTTGAGCATGCCGCCGCCCTTTACAAGAACGTTCGACCAGTTGATGCCAAGCTTTGGCAGTGAAAAATCGGAAAAGCCGTTTTGGATCAGGTTGTCAAAAAAAGCGTTCACAGAGGTCTCGGCCTGATTGCGGAACGTCTCCGGCAGTATCCGCACGAGCGAGAGCGCCCACTCGCGTATCTCGCCGGCGAACGCGGGCAGATCCTTCAGGCGCAGTATGATCGAATCGTAGAATCCGCGCACGCGCGCCACGATCGCGTTGCCCGCCAGAAACAGCAGAAAGCCCACCGCGCCCAGAAGCAGCAGCACCAGTACCGTGGAGGATACGGTGCGGTTGAGCGGCGTTTTCTGCGAAAGAAAGCGCACGGGCCGGTGCAGCAGGGCTGCCGCTAAAAAAGCGAACGCGAACGGCGCGATCAGGCCGAAGGCGTATTTGAAGAAAAACCAGAAGGCGGCGATGATCAGCACAAAATACGCCGCGTTGATCAGTACGCCGAGATGCTTGGCGGTAACGGGGTCGAGCGAGCGGCCGGCCGCCGGTTCTGTTTTGTTGTTCAATGAAGCGTCCTCCATTTTAACGATTCCTTATATTTATATATTATACCTTTTCATGCGCCATTACAACTGTTTTTTTATAAAATCTTTCGGCAAAAAGGCTTGACACGGGTCTTTCCGATGATATATAATACGGAAATGTAGAAACAAGGGCGGTTTCTGCCCTTTTTCACTGTTATCCCGCGGCGAAAATCTCTGCTTTTCCCGCGAACGAAAGAATGGAGGGTTACCGATGAAAAGAACGTATCAGCCCAAAAAGCGTCAGCGCAAGATGGAGCACGGCTTCCGCAAACGCATGTCGGATCGCAACGGGCGCAAGGTTCTTGCCCGCCGCAGGGCAAAGGGCAGAAAGCAGCTCAGCTACTGAGCCGCCCGAAACGGAGCGTTTTCCGTAATGACAAAACCGCAGACACTGCAGTCAAACAGTGATTTCCGCCGGGCCTACGCCCGCGGAAAGGCCTATACGAATCCTGCGCTGGTTACTTACGTTGTAAAAAACCGCGCGGGAATTTGTCGTATAGGCATAACGGCCAGCAAAAAAATAGGCAACGCGGTGCAGCGGAACCGGGCGCGAAGGGTGATCCGGGCGGCCGCAGAGATGCTGCCCGCACTGCCGGCGGGGTACGACCTGGTTTTTGTCGCGAGAACCAGGACCGTCCGCCGCAAAAGCACAGAGATCAGCCGCGTTATGCAAAAACAGCTGATCTCGGCGGGGCTTATGCATGAAGATCCGTAATATTCCGCTGCGTGCGATATCCTTTTATCAAAAAAAGATATCACCTCTCTTCCCGGCCCGGTGCAGATATTACCCGACCTGCTCCGAGTATACCTTTCAGGCTGTGGAACGCTACGGGATCCTGCTGGGGGGCGCGCTCGGCGCGCTTCGTCTTTTGAGGTGCAATCCGCTCTTCCCCGGCGGCGTGGATCCCGTCCCCGTTTTTAAACGGATCGAATACGGAAAAAAGGACCGGCGCCCGTAGGCGCTGCCGCATTTTTTGTGAAGGAAGGACGCCGCTCCGCACTTTTTCTGCCCGGCGGCGACGATGTATGAACGCTTTCAGAGACATATTGGCAACCCCCTTCGGGTGGCTGCTGAGCTTTTTTTACGAGGTCAGCGGAAATTACCTGCTTTCGCTGATCGTCATCACGCTGATCATGAAGCTGGTGCTTCTGCCGCTTTCGGTCAAGCAGCAGAAGAATTCGGCAAAGCAGATGCGCCTGCAGGCAAAGGTGAACAAGATCCGGCAGAAATACGCCTCCCTCGGCCGGGAAGGGCAGATGAAGATCAGCCAGGAGACGCAGGAGCTTTACCAGCGCGAGGGGTTCAACGCCAGCACCGCCGGCTGCCTGCCGATGGGCCTGCAGCTGATCGTAATGCTGGGCCTGTACGGCGCGATCTATTCCCCCCTCACCCGCGTGCTGCACATCAGCAGCGAGGCCGTGTCGGTGCTCGAGGGCATCCTGAAGACCCTGCCGGGGCAGGATAAGGTCACGCAGATCGAGCTTGGCATCATGAACAAGTTCAGCGAGATCGTGCCGCAGATCGGCGAGAACACCGCGGTTACGCAGCAGAACATCGCGGATATCCAGACCTTTATCGACAAATTCAAGGTGTTCGGCATCCCTCTGACCGAGTATCCGAAGGATTGGAAAACGGTGGGCGGCATTCTGCTGCTGATCCCGATCCTGGCGGGCGTCACGTCCCTGTTTACGGCGCTTTACACCTACCTCAAACAGCGTAAAACGAACCCGGAGATGGCCAAAAATCCCGCGATGGGGTGCATGACGCTGATGTCTCCCCTGATGTCGCTGTTTTTCTCGTTCTCCTTTTCCGCCGGTATCGGCGTATACTGGATCATCTCCAACATCCTCGCGTTTATCCAGATCGTAGCGCTGGATATCTTTATCAAGCCGGATGAGATCATCGCCGGCGAAATGATCGACGAAACGGTACAGCGCCGCTCCAGAGAAGAGAGCATCAAAAAAGCGATGGCGCTGACGCAAGCGGCCCAGAACAATCAATGAAAGGATTTTCACTATGAGGATCGAATATACAGGCACCGGCGCGGATATAAAAGACGCGCAGGAAGAGGCGAAACGCTGGCTGATCGCCAACGGCGCGCCGGAAGACGCGCTGTTTCATTTCGAAACGCTGCAGTTCCCGAAGAGCAAGTTCTTCGGTATAAAGAAGGAGCCCGCGAAGGTGCTGGTCTGGTACGAAAAGCCGGATCCCAAGCCCGCCCCGGCGCCCAAAGCGCAGACGCCCGCCGCCCCGCAGCAAAAGAAGGCGGACGCGCCTCAGGCGAAAAAGGCGGAAGCCCCGCAGCCTAAGAAGGCCGACGCGCCCCAGGCGAAAAAGACGGAAGCCCCGCAGCAAAAGAAGGCCGACGCGCCTCAGGCGAAAAAGGCGGAAGCTCCGCAGCCTAAGAAGACAGACGCCCCGCAGGCCAAACGGGAAAAGCCCGCGCAGAAAAAAGAGGCGGCTCCTGCCCCCGAAGCGCAGCCGGAGGAGAAACGTATCCCGGTCGAGCTGCCGGAAAACGACGCCGCCGCGCGTTACCTCAGAAGCATCGTCGCCGGCATGGGCATCGCCGAGTGCGAGATCACGCTGGAGCAGATCGAGGGCACCGAGGAGTATGTTTACAATCTGGAGTGCGGCAGCGCGAACGGCTCCCTGATCGGCAACAAGGGCGAAACGCTGGACGCCATCCAGTATCTTGTTCGTCTGAGCGTCAACAAGGGCGTCGACGAGAACAAGCACAGAAAGATCTCCGTGAACGCCGGCAACTACCGCGCGAAGCGCAACGGCAATCTGCGCGCTCTGGCGGCCCGTCAGGCCAGGCAGGTGTTAAAGTTCGGCAGAAACGTGGCGCTTGAGCCGATGTCCCCCTATGAGCGCCGCATCATCCATACCACGATCCAGGAGATCGAGGGCGTTACCTCGCACTCCGTCGGCTCCGACGCGAACCGCCGCGTGATCATCTCGCTCGAAGAGGGCGTGCAGCCCACGCATCCCGGCCGCGGAGGAGACCGCGGCGGCAGAGGCGGCGACCGCGGCAGAGGCGGGCGCGGCGGAGACCGCGGCGGCAGAGGCGGCCGCGGCGGCTA